>NZ_NHSG01000327.1:0-3797 GCF_020024005.1 Streptomyces purpurogeneiscleroticus | reverse complement strand
CTCACGCGCGGCCGTCCCGGCCGGCATCCGCAATCTCCTCGCGGTGACGACGGAGTGGCTGCGCCCGGGCGGCGAGTGAAGAACACGCCGCCGTTCGGACCAGCCGGAGGTCGCCCGGGACGGCCGCGCGTGAGGGGATGGAAGCGGTGGCGGGACCCCGTCACCGCGAACCTGGGAGGCAGCATGGGTGAGGAGCGTACGGACCGGGACCCGCGTGAGGCGGACATGGCCCCGGCTCAGAAACGCGAGCCCGCCAAGGACGAGCGGGACCGCAGCGCCGAGGAGGTCAACGCGGACCGGCCGTCCGTACGAGGCGAGAAGCCCCGCCCGGCCCCGAAACGCGCCTCGAAGCCGGGGGAGCGACGCGCGCCCGAGGAGTCGTAGAGCAGCGGGTAGCAGAGCGGACCGCGGCGGCTGACACGCCCGGGGAACGGGACCGAGGGCCCGGGCTCCGGGCGTGGCCCGTTTGTCCGCGGTCACGTGGGTACGCGGGGGCCGGTGGGACCTTACGGTACGGACGGCACGCGCACTGGCAAACTGTGCCCAGTGGGGCAAACCGGCAATAGGATGACGAAAGCGAGCCAGTCGCGGCGGTCATCCGCGCTCCGGACGGCACCCGCCCACGCCACCCGACCCGACGACGAGTACGCGGAGCCATGAAACACGGGCAGAACGAACGATCCAGGCAAGCGCGCAAGGCCACGCAGTCCGCCGGGTACGGTTCGGGCAGCGTACGGACCGAGCGCATGGTGCGTACGCTGCTACGCCGACGCAAGCGCCCGGTGGCCCCCGAGGACGTCACAATCGTCGACAAACCCCAGGTCAGGCGGGCGGTTTCGGCCGCGGCCCTGGGCAACACGATGGAGTGGTTCGACTTCGGCGTCTACGCCTATGTCGCCCCCATCCTCGGCAAGGTCTTCTTCCCCTCCAGCTCGCCCGGCGCGCAGGTGATCTCGACCTTCGCCACGTTCGCCGCCGCCTTCCTCGTGCGCCCGCTCGGCGGCCTGGTCTTCGGGCCGCTGGGGGACCGCATCGGACGCCAGCGGGTGCTCGCCGCCACCATGATCATGATGGCGATCAGCACCTTCGCGGTCGGCTTCCTGCCGGGGTACGAATCCATCGGGCTGGCCGCGGCCCTACTGCTGTTGCTGTGCCGGCTGGTGCAGGGCTTCTCGACCGGCGGTGAGTACGCGGGTGCGACGACGTACATCGCGGAGTACTCACCGGACCGCAAACGCGGCTTTCTCGGCAGCTGGCTCGACTTCGGCACGTTCGTCGGCTACTCGCTCGGCTCCACCCTCGTCACCGTACTGACCGCCGTCCTCAGCGACGAGCAGATGCTCTCGTGGGGCTGGCGCATCCCCTTCTTCGTCGCCGGGCCGCTCGGCCTGATCGGCCTCTACATGCGGATGAAGCTGGAGGAGACCCCGGCCTTCCAGGAGGTCGAGGCCAAGCATCAGGAGGCACAGAAGGACGGCGCTCTGACGGAGGACCCGGTCGAGCAGGCCCGCATGTCGGGCAAGGGCCGTCTGAAGGAGCTGTTCACGCACCACTGGGAGGCCATCCTCATCTGCATGGGCCTGGTGCTGCTCTACAACGTGACCAACTACATGGTCACCTCCTACCTGCCCACCTACATGACCAGCACCCTCGGCGAACCCGAGCTGACCGCCCAACTGCTCGTCCTCGGCACGATGGTCCTGGTCGTCCTGACGATCACCACCGTCGGCCGCTCCTCGGACCGCTTCGGCCGCCGCCCCGTGTTCCTCTGGGCGGGCTCCGCGATGGTCGTCCTGGCGATCCCCGCGTTCCTGCTCATCAAACAGGGCGGCATCCTGCTGCCCGCGATCGGCTGCGTGATCCTCGGTCTGCTCCTCGTCTGCTTCGCGGGCACCAGCGCGTCCACCCTGCCCGCGCTCTTCCCCACCCATCTGCGCTACGGCGGCCTGTCCGTCGCCTTCAACGTCTCCGTCTCGCTCTTCGGCGGCACGACACCGCTGGTCGCCTCGGCGCTGGTGGAGTCCACGGGCGACAAGATGGTGCCCGCGTACTACCTGATGGCGGCCGGCGTCATCGGCGTCATCTCGGCCGTCTTCCTCCACGAGACAGCCGGCAAGCCGCTCCGCGGCTCCTCGCACATGGTCGAGAACGAACAACAGGCCCGCCAGCTCGTCGCCCACAGCCGCACCCGCGCAGGCCGCCGCGCCCGCGACGTCTGGATCGGCCTCCGGCACGGACGCCTGCCGCGCCACGACAAGGACAAGGAGTAGCCCGGAGCTCCCGGCTCGCCCTACCGACCGTGCCGCATGCCGCGGACCATCCGGATTTCCCGCACCCCGTCCTCGACCTGGGCCGCTCCATCGGCAACGAAGCCGTGCTTGCGGTAGAACGCCTGTGCGCGAGGGTTCGGGTCGGCCACCCACAATGCCGCCGACTCACCGGGATCGACGACCGCCTCTAGCAGCGCCTGCCCAGCCCCCGTGCCGTGGTCGGCTGTATACACGTAGAGCACATACAACTGCCTCGCCCACGCCGCCGCGGCGTCCAGGGGCGGACCCGACATGGCTATCCCGACCAACTCGCCATTCCGCTCGGCGACAGCCACGCGGTTCTCGCGATAGCGCTCGTCGGTCAGCGCGGCAGTCCAGAACCGCTCCCGAGCGGCCAGGAAGCCCGGGTCATCGAGGACTGCGTCCGGCATGAGCCCTCGGTAGGTCTCCTGCCAGCACCGGACGTTCACGCGCGCCATCTGCGTGACGTCCTCGACCCGGGCAGGGCGGACTGTCAGCGAGGGATTCACCGCCGCATCGTAGTGCGGCGGTTCACTGCCGCCAACCGAACCGTGGCGCACCGGCTCGACGAGTGGGCCACTCGTGGACGGCAAATCCGGCGGTCAGGCGGCCGTGACTCGGATCTTCGACTGGCCGTGGTTGCGGGATTCCCAGTCGTCCATGAAGCGGGCCTTGAGGTTGTGCTTCGCGGCCAGGGCGATGAGGGTTTCGGTGCGGTAGTAGAAGTCCTCGCGGAGGACCTGGTGTTCGGTGCCGGTGGTCCGGTCGAAGGTGAAGTCGAAGAAGCCGCCGGGCGCCAGGACGCGCCCCACATGCGCCAGGCATTCGTCGATGATCTCGATGGGGGAGTGCGAGAAGACGCTGTGCGCGTGCACGACGTCGAAGTGGGCGTCGGGCAGGAAGTCCAGGGTGAGGTCCTGGGTGATGGTCAGGTGCGGGAGCTTCGTCTGGAGCCCGTGGTCGGTCAGCGTCCGCTTCGCCGCGATGAGGATGTCGGGGGAGATGTCGATGCCGTAGTAGTTGCCCGGCTCCAGGTAGTCGATGAAGTGCCAGCCGGCGCGGAGGTTGCCGCAGCCGATGTCGAGCATCCGGGACTGCGGGGTGAGGCCGTGCTCGCGGAGGTAGTCGAACTGCATCTTCCCGAGCGCCAGCCAGCGGTCGTGCGTCCGGCTGCCGACGGCGGCCTCGGGGTTGCGGCGGGTGTCGGAGGCCATGACGGCGCGGTAGTAACCGACGTGGTCGGGGTGCTTGAAGGCCAGCCAGCGGTCCCGGGCCGCGCGCTTGACGTACGGGGCGACGCGGTGCGGGTGGCCAATGGCGTACCGGACCTTGTGGGCGAGGGCGGCGCGGTTGGCGACCAGGTTCTTCTTCGTGGCCATGCGTAGTACTCCAAGTACTCCAAGTACCTCAACGTGAGGTGGGTTTCGCCGGTCCGTCGGACTATACATGGCATGTATACGCGAGGTGTATAGATGGATGGGGGAGAGGCGAGATGAGGAGTGGGAG
>NZ_NHSG01000326.1:0-36293 GCF_020024005.1 Streptomyces purpurogeneiscleroticus | reverse complement strand
GCCCAAGCACACCGCCATGAAGAGCGGGAGCCAGGGCGAGGTCGGCCCCGAGACCGCTCACCTGCGGCGGGCCGCCCGCGTTTCCGCCGGGCCGCCCACTCCCTTCGACCCGCGTGATCTGTGCGTGTGCTGCCGCACCGTACCGGCGGACGAACACGAGCCGGCCGTCCCGCTCACCCGCGCGCACGCCAAATCACTGCAGAGAACCGGTCAAATACCCCTCACTCTCTGTGTTTTCCGCTGCTGAGGGATGTCAGAACGGGCTTCCCCCCTGGCCCGCGCACCGCACGGGCGTACGTCGCCACAGGTCACCACAGAACGGCTGACCGGAACCGGCTTCTGACCGGTCCCGGCAATGGCCGCTGACCTGGCGTATCCACGCCCGCTCGTACGGATCCAGTCATCCATCCGCAACAGCTCCTGCCTGCAGCACGCACTGCCGGCAGGTACCAGCTGGAGGCATCCTCATGCGCAATTTCGTCGAACGGATCTTCAACTCCCGTCTCGGTCCTCCGGGCACCGCCGGGCCGCCGGGCTCCGCCGGGTCCCCGCGCGGCACCTTCCGCGCGGACTTCACCGCCTCGCTCGTCGTCTTCCTCGTCGCCGTACCGCTCTGCGTCGGCGTCGCCGTGGCCTCCGGTGTACCCGCCGAGCTCGGCCTGGTCACCGGCATCGTGGGCGGCCTGCTCACCGGCCTCCTGCCCGGCAGCAGCCTCCAGGTCAGCGGCCCGGCCGCGGGCCTGACCGTGCTCGTCTACGAGGCGGTGAAGGAGTACGGCGTCGGCTCGCTCGGCATCATCGTCCTCGTTGCCGGCCTGCTCCAGCTGCTCATGGGCGCGCTCAAGCTCGGCCGGTGGTTCCGGGCGATCTCGGTCGCGGTGGTGCAGGGCATGCTCGCCGGCATCGGCCTCGTGCTGATCGCCGGCCAGGTGTACGCCCTCGCGGACGCGAAGGCGCCCGGCAGCGGCCTCGCCAACCTGGGCGGGCTGCCCAACCTCTTCATCGACACGGTCGGCTCGAACTCGGCCCTGGCCGCGTTCGGGATCGGCGTCGGCACGATCGCCGTCCTCGTCCTGTGGCCGCGCTGGAAGAAGGGCGCGAAGGTGCTGCCCGCGCCGCTCGCCGCGGTGGCCCTCGCCACGCTCGCGGTCTTCGCGTTCGACCTGCCGGTCGCCCGCGTCGAGGTACAGGGCCTGCTGGGCGCCATCCAGCCGCCGGGCGCCGACGACTTCGCGCGCGTCGCGGAGTTCGGCGTCATCGGCACGGTGCTCGCCTTCACCCTCATCGCGTCCGCCGAGTCGCTCTTCAGCGCGGCGGCCGTGGACCGGCTGCACGACGGGCCGAAGACGGACTACGACAAGGAACTGATGGCCCAGGGCGCGGGCAACACCGTCTGCGGCGTGCTCGGCGCGCTGCCGATGACCGCGGTCATCGTGCGGAGCTCCGCCAATGTGTCGGCCGGCGCGAAGACCAAGCTCTCCCGCGTCCTGCACGGCGTCTGGCTGCTGGTGTTCGCCGCGGCCTTCCCGGCCGCGCTGGGCGTCATCCCGGTGGCGGCGCTGGCCGGTGTCCTGGTGCACGCGGGCTGGAAGCTGATGCCGCTGAAGGACATCCGTCCGCTGTGGCGCGACCACCGTGGCGAGGCCATCGTGCTCGCGACGACCGCCATCGCCATCGTGGTCACCAACATGTTCGAGGGCGTGCTGATCGGTCTGCTCATGGCGGTCGCGAAGACCGCCTGGGAGACCTCGCACGTGCACCTGGAGGTGTCCGGCGACGGCATCGACGGTGGTACCGGCAGCCACGCCCACAGCCTCGTGGTGGCCAAGTCGGTGCACGGCTCCGGCTCCGCGGCGACCGCCACTCTCGACGAGGCCGAGCCCGCGACCGCCAAGGCGGCCGGACCGGTCCGCGTACGCGCCGTCGGCAACGCCACCTTCCTGCGGCTGCCGCGCCTCCTCGACCAGTTGGAGGCGCTGCCCGCCGACCGCGAGATCCAGCTGGACCTCTCGGGCCTGCGCCACCTCGACCACGCCTGCGAGGCGGCGCTCCTGGGCTGGGCCGAGCAGCGGCGCCGGGAGCTCACCGAGCCGGCCGGTGTGAGCATCGATCACATGCCGGTGCGCGGGGCCGTCTCCTGATCCGCCACCACTGAAGCAAGCAGGACCCTCGTCCTGGGACGTCCCCCTGGTGGCGGAACGCATTCCCGTCACCAGGGGGATACAGGAATCCGTACGACCTCATAAGGTCAGCGCAACTCTCCTGTCCCCCACACCCCCCAGGACTCCCCGTGAAACGCCGGCCCCTGCGCGCCTGCGGCGCGACCGCCGCCCTGTCCGTGGCCCTTCTGCTCTCCGCCTGCACCCACGACCTCGCGGCCGGTCCCGCCGGCACCTCGGCCGTGGACGGCCGGGACACGCTCGGCGACCCGCTCTTCCCCGCGCTCGGCAACGGCGGCTACGACGTACGCCATTACGCGCTCGGGCTGGACTACGACGTCCGGCACGGCAGCCTCGACGCCACCGCCCGCCTCACCGCGACGGCACGACAGCGCCTGGCCTCCTTCTCCCTCGACCTGCACGGCCTGAAGGTGACGCGCGTTCAGGTGAACGGCGAGCGGGCGGAGTTCTCCCGCCGGGGCGACAAGCTGCGGGTCCGGCCGGCGAGCGCGCTGCCGAAGGGGAGTACCTTCCGCACGGCGATCGCGTACGAGGGGCACCCGACGGACTTCGCCGACCCCGACGGGTCGAAGGAGGGCTGGGTCCGCACGGCGGACGGGGCGTTCGTCGTGGGCGAGCCGGCCGGGTCGCAGACCTGGTTCCCCGGCAATCACCACCCGAGCGACAAGGCCGCGTACGACATCACGGTCACCGTCCCCAAGGGCTACACCGCCGTCGCCAACGGCGAGTTGAAGGAGCGTCCGGAGGCGAAGGACGGGACGCGGACCTTCCGCTGGCACAGCGAGGAGCCGATGGCGTCCTATCTCGCCACCGCCACGATCGGGAAGTTCCGCGTGCAGACCGGCCGTACGAAGCAGGGCCTGCCGCTGTACGTGGCCGTGGACCCCAAGGAGGCGGAGCGCAGCGCCGGGCCGCTCGCGCGCCTGTCGGAGATCGTGAGCTGGGAGAGCAAGCTCTTCGGTCCTTACCCCTTCTCCTCCGCCGGGGCCATCGTCGACCACCCGCCCCGGGACATCGAGTACGCGCTGGAGACGCAGACCAAGCCGATCTACTCCGGGGCCCCCGACGAGGTGACCGTGGTGCACGAGATGGCGCACCAGTGGTTCGGCAACTCGGTGACGCCGGAGACCTGGCAGGACATCTGGCTCAACGAGGGCTTCGCGACGTACACGGAGTGGCTGTGGGCCGAGCGCCACGGGGGCAGGGGGCCGCAGCAGCAGTTCGACGCGCTCTACCGGCTGCCCGCGGGCGACCCGCTGTGGGCCTTCCCGCCCGGCCGTCCGGGCAAGGCGGAGAACGTGATGGCCACGCCGGTGTACGAGCGCGGCGCGATGGTCCTCCAGCAGCTGCGGAACGCGGTCGGCGACCGGACGTTCTTCCGCATCCTGAAGGAGTGGGCCGCCGCGCACCGGCACGGCAATGCCGGGACGAAGGAGTTCATCGCCTTCTGCGAGCAGCACGCGCACAAGGACCTGACGGCGCTGTTCGACGCCTGGCTGTACGGGGAGGGGAAGCCGGGCCGGACGTACTGAAGCGCCTAGCGGCGCTTCTTGCCCTTGGCCCCGCCCTTCGCGCCCTGTTTACGGGCCGCGGGGTTGCCCGTACGGGCGGTGCGCCGCCGGGCGTGGCGCTCGCGGGCCGCTTCGTACTCCGCGCGGTGCAGCTTCTCGCCGGGCGCCTCGATGAGCGCGCGGCAGAAGTAGGCCAGCAGCGAGCCGATGAAACCGATCATCATCAGGCTCTGCGCGGACTTCTCGGCCTTTTCGGCTGCGCGGTCGGCGGCCGGTTCGCGGCGCCGGACGAACCCCTCCCACGTGCGGCGGAAGGCGAGGGCGCTGCACACCGCGAAGCAGACCACGATCAGGACGTTCACCAGCGAGCCGACCTCGGCGACGGCCAGGCCCTCGAAGGCGAAGCGCAGTACGAAGGCGCCGAGCGCGGCGAGCACGAGGGCGCCGAGTGCCACGCCCGCGCGGCGCAGCGCATAGCCGCCGTCGTGGTGGACCCAGGTCGTGCCGAAGAACCGGATGGCGACCGGCTCGGGGCCGGCCGGCTCGTCGGCCGGGCGCTTGTGCTCGTCGCTCATGCCTCGATTATCCCCTTCGGCCTGCGCGCGGTGCTCTCCGGTCAGCTCCCGCAGGGCCGGGCGACGAAGCCGTCGCTCCCGGTCTGCACGTACGTGTCCGAGACGTACTCGCCGCTGCCGATGCAGTCCCAGATGTTGCTGGTGCCGTACGGGCCGCTGATCCACTCGCCGTGGCGCTGGCAGCGGATGGGCACCGAGGAGCCGGCCGGGAGGGTGCGGACGACCGCGGCGCTGGTGCTCGGGCCGCTGCGGACGTTGAGGCGGTAGCCCGGCGCGACGGGATAGCTGCGGTAGGCCGCGACGGTGCCGGCCGCTTCGGCCGTGCTGTCGGCGGTGTTCTCCTGTGTGCTCATGGCGACTCCCCCGTGAAATGTCGTGTGAATGCCCGCGTCCGGTGGCAGGGGCTGTTTTCGGCCTCGCCCTTCGATCCGCGCGGCGGCTCGAACGGGGTTCAGGCTAGCAAGCCGCACCCGGGCCGTAACCGGCGTCCGCCGGGCATCCACTAGGCTCCGAACGTCGCATCTGCGGCCGATTGCGCGGCCGAATACACGGGGGTGGGGAGATGCCGCCGCTGCGGAGTTCCGGCGCCGGACCGGAAGCGGAACATCCGGAGTACGCAGGGAACTACCGGCTGGAAATGCCGCTCGGTTCGGGCGGTATGGGCGTGGTGCACCTGGCGCGTTCGGCGTCCGGGCTGCGGCTCGCGGTGAAGGTCGTACACGCGGAATTCGCCCAGGACCCCGAGTTCCGGGGCCGGTTCCGGCAGGAGGTGGCGGCCGCGCGGCGGGTGAGCGGGGCTTTCACGGCGCCGGTCGTGGACGCCGATCCCGACAGTGAGCGGCCCTGGATGGCGACGCTCTACATTCCCGGGCCCACCCTTTCCGCGCATGTGAAACGGAATGGCCCGCTGCCGCCGGACGAGGTACGGAAACTGGGCGCCGGACTGGCGGAAGCGCTGCGCGACATCCACCGCGCCGGCGTGGTGCACCGCGATCTGAAGCCGAGCAATGTCCTGCTGGCTGCGGACGGCCCGAAAGTCATCGATTTCGGCATTTCGCGACCGTCCGACAGCGAAATGCGGACGGAAACCGGCAAATTGATCGGGACGCCGCCTTTCATGGCACCCGAACAGTTCCAGCGGCCGCGGGAAGTCGGCCCGGCGGCGGATGTGTTCGCGCTGGGTTCGGTACTGGTGCACGCCGCGACCGGCAGCGGGCCTTTCGATTCGGAGAGCCCTTACCTCGTCGCTTACCAGGTCGTCCACGACGAGGCCGATCTCGCGGGCGTGCCGGAGGAGCTGGCTCCGCTGCTGCGCAGCTGCCTGGCGAAGGACCCGGCGGACCGCCCGACGCCGAGCCAGCTGATGGCCCGGCTCCGCGTCGACCTCCCGACGGAGCTGCATCTGGAGCCGCTGTACGCGCCGGCGGCGGCCGCGCTCGCGGCCCCCGCCATGGGTGCCGCCCCCGCGACGGACCCGTCCGTGGGCCCGGAGTCGCTCCTGGAGCCCGACTCGACCCTCGACCCGCCCGAACCGCGGACCTGGGACGCGCCCGCGCCGCGCGTACCGCACCAGCACGGGCCCGTCGAGGCCATGCCCACTCATGTGCGGGCTCACGTACCGGCCGGGCCGCCGGCGCCCGCGGCGCCGGCGAAGGCCCCCGCGTCCCGCCGTCCGCGCCGCTGGCCGGTCTGGGCGGCGGTCGCGGCGGTCGTCGTCGGCGGGGGCGGCTTCCTGGGCGTACGGGCGCTGCTCCCGGAGGAGGGCCCGCGGCAGCAGCCCCGCAGTACGGCGGAGCCCTTCCACCCCTGGCGCACCGCCCTGCTCGAACGTTCCGCCGACCACCCCGCCGAGATGCCGTTCTGCTCCCTCGCCCCGAAGACCGCGGCGTCGGCTCCCGCCCTCTTCTGTGCTCAGCGCGGCGTACGGGCCGCGCGCCTGGACGCGGAGCACGGGGCCGTGAAGTGGCGGCTGCCCGCAGGGCCCGCCGCCGACACCGATCTGCCGCCTGCCGCGCCCACGCTCTCCGGCGGCCTGCTGTACGCCCTGTCCCCCGACGGCCGGCGGCTGGACGCCTTCGATCCGGCGGCGGACGGCAAGGGCGCCCGGCGCTGGAGCAAGGACGTCTCCGCGTACAACGGGCAGGTCGCCGTCGTGGGCGACGCGGTGCTGCTCACGGCGGCGGACGGCACCGTGACCGCGCTGGACAGCCGGACCCACGAGCAGCGGTGGCGCCGCTCCTACGCGGGGCACGCGCTGCCCCGCTTCCACGCGTACGGAGCGGCCACCGGCACCGCGTACACGGCCACCGCGCAGGACGACGGCCGCACCCTCGTCACCGCGGTCGGCCTCGCGCACGGCACGGTCCGGTGGGAGAAGCGGCTGCCCGGGACGCTCACCCCGGCCGGTACCGGCAGCGGCGGCGCGCTCTTCCTGACCTCGGCGGCGCTGGACTCCCGTACCGAAGCGGTCGTCCGGTACAACCCCGGCAGCCGCGCGGTGCGGACGTACCGGCTGCCGGCGCCGCTGGACGACGCGCTCACCGCGGTCCGGGACGACACGGTCTACCTGCTCGCCTACGGGGGCACGCTGCAGGCCGTCGGCGCGCGGACGTGGCAGGTCGAGACCTCGGTCAGCCGCGGCTCGCAGCCGGTGGTGGACGGGGACCGGCTGTACTTCAGCGCGGCCGACGGGCGGCTGCTGGCGGTGGACGCCCGGCGCGGGGCGATGCTCGGGCAGACGCAGCCGCGGCTGGCCACGGGGCGCGGCGGTTTCCTGGAGACGGTGCCGGCGCCGGTGGTCGCCCCGGGCACGCAGCGGATCTTCGGATCGGGCCCGGACGGCACGGTCTTCGGGGTGGACGCGGCGGACCCGGGCCGCTGGTAGCGGAGGACGGTGCGTACGTACGCGAAGGACCCCGGCCGCTGACAGCGGGCCGGGGTCCTCGGCGGTTGTGCGGAAGCGGCGGTCAGCCGAGCTTGCTGACGTCCCGGACCGCGCCCTTGTCGGCGCTGGTGGCCATCGCCGCGTATGCGCGCAGCGCCTGCGAGACCTTGCGCTCGCGGTTCTTCGGCGCGTACACACCGCCCAGCGCCTCGCGGCGGGCGGCCAGCTCCTCGTCACCGACCAGCAGCTCGATCGACCGGCCCGGGATGTCGATCCGGATCCGGTCGCCGTCCTCGACCAGCGCGATGGTGCCGCCGCCGGCCGCCTCGGGCGAGGCATGGCCGATGGAGAGGCCGGACGTACCGCCGGAGAAGCGGCCGTCGGTGATCAGCGCGCAGGTCTTCCCCAGGCCCCGGCCCTTGAGGTACGAGGTCGGGTAGAGCATCTCCTGCATGCCGGGGCCGCCCTTGGGGCCCTCGTAGCGGATGACGACGACGTCGCCCTCCTTGACCTGCTTCATCAGGATCTTCTGGACGGCCTCTTCCTGGGACTCGCAGACCACGGCCGGGCCCTCGAACGTCCAGATGGACTCGTCGACGCCCGCGGTCTTCACGACGCAGCCGTCGACCGCCAGGTTGCCCTTGAGGACCGCGAGCCCGCCGTCCTTGGAGTACGCGTGCTCGACCGAGCGGATGCAGCCGCCCTCGGCGTCCTCGTCCAGCGCCGCCCAGCGCTCGGACTGGGAGAACGCCTCGGCGGAGCGGACGCAGCCGGGGGCCGCGTGCCACAGCTCGACGGCCTCGGCGGACGGCGAACCGCCACGCACGTCCCACGTCTTGAGCCAGTCGGCGAGGGACGGGCTGTGCACGGAGTGCACGTCCTCGTTGAGCAGCCCGGCGCGGTGCAGCTCGCCGAGGAGGGCGGGGATGCCGCCGGCGCGGTGCACGTCCTCCATGTAGTACGTGCGGTCCTTCGCCACGTTCGGTGCGACCTTGGCCAGGCACGGGACGCGGCGCGAGACGGCGTCGATCGCCTCCAGGCCGAAGGGGACCTCCGCCTCCTGGGCGGCGGCGAGCAGGTGCAGGATCGTGTTGGTCGAGCCGCCCATGGCGATGTCGAGGGCCATGGCGTTCTCGAAGGCGTCGAACGTGGCGATGTTGCGCGGCAGGACCGACTCGTCGCCGCCCTCGTAGTACCGCTTGGCGATCTCCACGACCGTACGGCCGGCGTTCTCGTACAGCGCCTTACGGGCCGTGTGGGTGGCCAGCGTCGAGCCGTTGCCGGGCAGCGAGAGGCCGATGGCCTCGGTCAGGCAGTTCATCGAGTTGGCGGTGAACATGCCGGAGCAGGAGCCGCAGGTCGGGCAGGCGTTCTCCTCGATGCGGAGCATGTCCGCGTCGGAGATCTTCTCGTTGACCGCTTCGGACATCGCGTCGACCAGGTCGAGGGTACGGACCGTGCCGTCCACGAGGGTCGCCCGGCCGGACTCCATCGGGCCGCCGGAGACGAAGACCGTCGGGATGTTGAGCCGCAGGGCGGCGTTCAGCATGCCCGGGGTGATCTTGTCGCAGTTGGAGATGCAGATCAGCGCGTCCGCGCAGTGCGCCTCGACCATGTACTCGACCGAGTCGGCGATCAGGTCGCGGGACGGCAGCGAGTACAGCATGCCGCCGTGGCCCATCGCGATGCCGTCGTCCACCGCGATCGTGTTGAACTCACGCGGGACGGCCCCGGCCGCTTTGACGGCCTCGCTGACGATCCGGCCGACCGGCTGCAGGTGGGTGTGGCCCGGCACGAACTCGGTGAAGGAGTTGGCGACCGCGATGATCGGCTTGCCGATGTCCTCGCTCGCTACGCCCGAGGCCCGCATAAGGGCACGGGCGCCCGCCATGTTGCGGCCGTGGGTAACGGTGCGGGACCTCAGCTCAGGCACGATGGTCACTCCCTTGGGGTTCGTCTGCGGCACGCGGCTGCGGACACATTCCGCACCACGTATCACCTGATCCCGAGGTTACGCTGCCGATCCAAGATCTGGACAGCACCTCCAGAATATGAGACATCTGCCCGCACTACGGACGCGCCCGCTCACGCCTCCGCGAGGTACCGCTGCAGCGTCGGCGCGACCATCCGGACGATGTCGTCGGGGTCGGCCGAGGCCAGCGGCTCGACCTGGATCACGTACCGCAGCATCGCGATGCCGACCAGCTGGGAGGCGGCCAGCTCGGCCCGGAGGCGCGGCTCCGGCACCGCCAGCTCCGCCGCCACCCGCTCCAGCATCCGCCGGAGCACGAAGCCGCGCAGCACCTTCGCCGCGGTCTCGTGCGTCATCGCGGAGCGGATCACGGCGATCAGCGGGGCCCGGGTCGCGGGGTTCTCCCAGATGCCGAGGAAGTACCGCGCGAACCGCTCGCCGATGCCGTCGGCGCCGTGCGCCAGCAGGTCGGGGAGGTGCAGCGCGGGCTCGAAGGTGACCTCGATGGCCGCGCCGAAGACCTGCTCCTTCGTGCCGAAGTAGTGGTGCACCAGCGCCGGGTCGACCCCCGCCGCTCTCGCGATGCCGCGGATGGACGCCTTGTCGTAGCCGCGTTCGGCGAATTCCGTACGGGCCGCGGCGAGAATCCGCTCCCGCGCGCCGGGACCGGCCGCGGACTCCGTACGCGCGGGGCGGCCGCGCCGGCGCGGGGCGGGCCCGGAGGCGCCCGTCCCGGGCGCGCTCACGACCCGTACACCCGGTTCGGCGAGGCCAGGTGCAGGCGCGTGAAGGCGAGGGCCTCGGCGAGGTCGGCCTCGCGTTCGGCGGCGGACATCGCGCGGCGGGTGTTGACCTCGATGACGATGTGCCCGTCGTAGCCGGTGGCGGCCAGCCGCTCCAGCAGCTCGGCGCACGGCTGCTTGCCGCGCCCCGGGACCAGGTGCTCGTCCTTGTTGGAGCCGTTGCCGTCGGCGAGGTGGATGTGGGCGAGCCGGTCGCCCATCCGATCCACCATGTGCAGCGCATCGCTGCGGGCTGTCGAGGTGTGCGAGAGGTCGACCGTGAAGTGCCGGTAGTCGTCCTTGGTGGGGTCCCAGTCCGGCGCGTACGCCAGCATCTCGCGGTCGCGGTACCGCCAGGGGTACATGTTCTCGACGGCGAACTTCACGTCCGTCTCGCCCTCCATGCGCCAGATGCCGCGCACGAAGTCCCGGGCGTAGTTGCGCTGCCACCGGAACGGCGGATGCACCACGACCGTGGAGGCGCCGAGCTTCTCGGCGGCGTTGCGGGCGCGCTGGAGCTTGGTCCACGGGTCGGTGGACCACACACGCTGCGTGATCAGCAGACACGGCGCGTGGATGGCCAGCACCGGCACGCCGTGATAGTCGGACAGCCGGCGCAGCGCTTCGATGTCCTGGCTGACCGGATCGGTCCAGACCATGACCTCGATGCCGTCGTACCCCAGGCGCGCGGCGATCTCGAAGGCCGTCGCGGTCGACTCCGGATACACCGACGCCGTGGACAGGGCGACCTTCGCATCCGGGATGCGCACCACTGGCTCCGTCACGAGGGACAGGGTACGGGGCCGCGCCTTGCGCGGGGCAATGGGCCGCCATTGAGGGTGCCCCTGGGCCGCCGTGGGCGGGCGCACCACCAGCTTCGTTGCTCGCGCCCACGCGGCGGAGCCGCATATCGGCATGCCCCGCGCCCCTGGATCGCCCTGCGCGGGCCGATCCTCAGGCCGCCCGGTCCTCCGGCTCGCCGTTCGGCAGGTGGTCCAGCCGCCGCAGAATGACGCCCTCGCGCAGCGCCCACGGGCAGATCTCCAGCTCGTCCACTCCGAAGAGGTCCATCGCCGCCTCCGCGACCAGCGCCCCGGCCAGCAGCTGGCGGGCGCGCCCTTCGGAGACGCCGGGCAGCTCGGCGCGTTCCTCCGCCGTCATCGCGGCCAGCTGCGGCACCCACTCCTCCAGCGCCTTCCGGCTCAGCCCGCGCTGCACGTACAGCCCCTCCGCCGAGCGGGCCGCGCCGGCCAGCCTGGCCAACTGCTTGAAGGTCTTGGACGTGGCCACCACGTGGTCCGGGCTGCCGAAGCGTGTGAAGTCGCTCACCACCCGGGCGACATCGGCCCGCACGCGGCGGCGCAGCGCCCGTACGTCCTCCGGGTCCGGCGGGTCGCCGGGCAGGTCGGTGTTGGTCAGCCGGCCGGCCCCGAGCGGCAGCGAGACCGCCGCGTCCGGGTCCTCGTCCAGGCCGTACGCGATCTCCAGCGAGCCGCCGCCGATGTCCAGGAGCAGCAGCCGCCCGGCGGACCAGCCGAACCAGCGGCGGGCCGCGAGGAAGGTGAGCCGCGCCTCGTCCTCACCTGAGAGGACGCGCAGGGTGACGCCGGTCTCCTCAGCGACGCGGGCCAGCACGTCCTCGCCGTTGGGTGCCTCACGTATCGCGGAGGTCGCGAACGGCAGCACGTCCTCGACGCCCTTGTCCTCCGCGACCTGCATCGCCTCGCGGACCGTCGCGACGAGCCGGTCGACGCCCGGACCTGCGACGTTCCCGTCCCCGTCGAGGAGTTCGGCCAGCTTCAGCTCCGCCTTGTGGGAGTAGGCGGGCAGCGGGCGTGCGCCGGGGTGCGCGTCCACCACCAGCAGGTGGACCGTATTCGAACCCACATCGAGGACACCGAGTCTCATACACAGAAAGCTACTGCGGTCACCTCGCGCCTTTACGCTGGGGAGGTGGCGAAGACGAAAAAGGCGAAGCAGGAAAAGGCCCGCAAAAAGATGGATAAGCAACAAGCGCGCGGGGCGGCGCCCGACGAGGTGACCGACGAGGTCGGCCTCGACTTCGCCCGCGCCTGGGTCACGTTCCCGGACCCGGCCGACGACGAGCAGATCTTCCGGTGCGACCTGACCTGGCTCACCTCCCGCTGGACCTGTGTCTTCGGCAACGGCTGCCAAGGCATCGAGGCGGGCCGCGCCGACGACGGCTGCTGCACACTCGGCGCGCACTTCTCCGACGAGGAGGACGAGCAGCGGGTCGGCGAGCACGTGGCCCGGCTCACGCCGGACATCTGGCAGTTCCACGACGTCGGCACCACGACCGGCTGGGTCGAGGAGGACGAGGACGACGGCGAGCGCCAGACGCGCCGCTGGAAGGGCTCCTGCATCTTCCAGAACCGCCCCGGCTTCGCGGGCGGCGCCGGCTGCTCCCTCCACATCCTGGCCCTCCAGGAGGGCCGCGAGCCGCTGGAGACCAAGCCGGACGTCTGCTGGCAGCTCCCGGTCCGCCGCACGTACGACTGGATCGACCGCCCCGACGACACCCGCGTGCTCCAGATCACCATCGGCGAGTACGATCGCCGCGGCTGGGGCCCCGGCGGCCACGACCTGAACTGGTGGTGCACGTCGGCGACGTCGGCGCACAACGGCGCGAGGCCGGTGTACGAGTCGTACGCCCCCGAGCTCATCGAGCTGATGGGCAAGGACGCCTACGACCACCTCGCGGAACTCTGCGCGGAACGCCTGGCGACGGAACGCCCGATGGCCCCGCACCCGGCGGATCCGGTGCTCCTGCCGATGCCGGTGGTACCGAAGCACTGACCCAGCCCTCAGCCCGGCAAAACCCAGCCCGTCCGGCGATTGAGGACCGGGGGTCCGGGGGCAGCGCCCCCGGGGCTCAGCCCGACGGGCTGGACGTGTCCGACGGGGACGGCGACGGCGTCGGGTCGCTCGGTGGCGGGTCGGACTGCGTCGGCGTCGGAGACGGAGTCGGGTCGGACGGCGGCGGATCGGACGGCGACGGGTCGGAAGGCGACGGCGTCGGCGTAGGCGTCGGCGAGTTCGGCGGAGTCGTCGGTGTCGGGCGGGGCCCACCCGGCGCCGGACGCGTCGCGCCGCGGCCCTCGATCGTGATCACCGCGCCCGCCGGCTCGACGGAGACCCGCGCCCGCCAGTACCCGGCCGGCTCCCGGTCATGGTCGACGTACACCTTGATCGAAGTCGTCTCGCCCGGCTGCAGCACCCCCGCGGTCGTACTGAACTGCAGCCACGGCGCCCCCGTATGCGCGGCCCACCGCACCGCCGTCCCCCCGGACGCCGTCAGCGTGATGACCGTGAGGTCACCGCTCGGCTGCGCCTCCACGGTCAGCCGCCCCGGCCCGGAGCGGGACCGCGAAGGGCTCGGCACGGCCTCCCCCTGCCGCTCCCCCCGCGTCCCGATCACCTCGACCGAGACGTCCGGCGTCTGCGCGCCGGGCCGGAACCGCGGGTCGGGCGTCAGCTGCGCGCTGCCCGCCTTCTCGTAAGGGCGGCCGCCGATCCGGTCCCCCTCGCTGTCGCCCGCGGTGACGGCCGTGCCGTCGGTCTCGCCGGTCAAGGGCGCGCCCCGGTACGCCGCCCAGAGCGCGAGCACGGGCGCCGCGAGCACCGTGGCCACCACGGTCGTGGTGAGCGCCCGGCTGCGCAGCCGGGCGTTGCGGGCCGCCCGGTCCTTGGGCCCGAGCGGGAATCCGCTGCGGTCGTAGCGGGGTGCAGAACCGTTTACGCCGCCCGCTCGTTTCGTGCGCCCCTGCGCCCCCTTCTCCGGAAGCTCCACCGCCCGCCCCGTACGCGACCGCAGCGCCGCCCGCATCGCCACGCGGGCCGCCGCGCGCGGCGCGGTGACCAGCGGGAGCGGCCCCTGCGCCACCGGCTCCGTGCCGGGCCAGGAACCGCCCGCCGTGGCCCGCTCGGCCGTACGGCGGCACTCCTCGCAGGCGTCGACGTGCCGCACCAGCTCCCGGAGCAGGGCGGTGCTCAGCAGCATCCGGCCGTCCCCGGCCGGCCGCGCCACCTCGGGGCAGCGGCCGGCCTCGGCCACGAGGAGCGCCGCGCGGGTGCGCTCGACCTCGCAGGCGGCGGTGGACAGCAGCGCGCGGGCCGCGACCGGCTCCATGCCCAGTACGGCTGCCAGCTCCCGGGAGCCCAGCCCGTGCCGGACGGACAGCTCCAGGGCCTCGCGCTGCTCGGGCGTGGCGCCGGCCGCCTCCGGCCAGGCCAGCGCGGACAGTTCGCGCCGCCGGTCGGACTCCTCGGCGACCGCGGGCCCCTGGGGCGCGCCGGGGTCGGCGAGCCGGCGCAGACAGGCCCAGCGGGCCAGCGCGTACAGCCAGGGGCGGTACAGGCCGGGGTCGGACGGGCGGCGCCCGTGCTGCCGTTCGGCGAGCGCGAGCACCTCGCCGAGCACCTCGGTCGCCGCGTCGTGCTCGCACAGGACGGAGAGGCAGTACGTGAACAGCCCGTCGATATAGGGCTCGTAGCGCTCGGGGGACGGGTCGTGGCGGTCGGGCCCGGCGGTCCGGCCTGCCCGGCCCGACCGCTGAGCCCGCTCCGCCCGGCCTGCGGGGGGCGGTGCGGTGGTGGTGTGCGTGGGATGTCCGGGCCTGCTGCTCATCACCCGGCGACGGTAGACAGATGGCACGGACCGGTCAGGGGCGCTCGGCCGGTTTTAATTCTTTCGGGTGACGATCTCCCTCAAAAGGGGACAGGAGTCCGATCCTTCCCGTCCCCCACACGCGCATCTGCCGTCCCGGCCGCCCATAACCGATCTCCCGTCCCGCGTCCCGGAAAAGCGTCCGCCCGGCCGCGTTGTCGGACCCCACGGCTACGGTGGCTTCCATGGCAACCCGTAAATCCCCGGCGAAGGACCGCCCGTCGTACCGCTGCACGGAGTGCGGCTGGACCACCGCGAAGTGGCTGGGCCGCTGCCCCGAGTGCCAGGCGTGGGGCACGGTCGAGGAGGCCGGCGGCAGCCCGGCCGTGCGGACGACCGCGCCGGGCCGGGTCACGACCGCCGCGCTGCCGATCGGCCAGGTCGACGGCCGGCAGGCCACGGCCCGCTCCACGGGCGTGGCCGAGCTGGACCGCGTGCTGGGTGGCGGCCTCGTCCCCGGCGCCGTCGTGCTGCTCGCCGGTGAGCCCGGCGTCGGCAAGTCCACGCTCCTGCTGGACGTCGCGGCGAAGGCCGCGAGCGACGACCACCGCACGCTGTACGTCACGGGCGAGGAGTCCGCGAGCCAGGTGCGGCTGCGCGCCGACCGCATCGGCGCCATCGACGACCATCTGTACCTCGCCGCCGAGACCGACCTCTCCGCGGTCCTCGGCCACCTGGACTCGGTCAAGCCCTCGCTGCTGATCCTGGACTCCGTCCAGACCGTCGCCTCGCCGGAGATCGAGGGCGCGCCCGGCGGCATGGCCCAGGTCCGGGAGGTCGCCGGGGCGCTGATCCGCGCGTCCAAGGAGCGCGGCATGTCCACCCTCCTGGTGGGTCACGTCACCAAGGACGGGAACATCGCGGGTCCCCGTCTCCTGGAGCACCTCGTCGACGTGGTGCTCAGCTTCGAGGGCGACCGGCACGCCCGCCTCCGCCTCGTACGCGGCGTCAAGAACCGGTACGGCGCGACGGACGAGGTCGGCTGCTTCGAGCTGCACGACGAGGGGATCACGGGCCTCGCCGACCCCTCGGGCCTCTTCCTGACCCGCCGCGACGAGCCCGTGCCGGGCACCTGCCTGACCGTCACCCTGGAGGGCCGCCGCCCGCTGGTCGCCGAGGTCCAGGCGCTCACGGTGGACTCCCAGATCCCCTCCCCGCGGCGGACGACCTCCGGCCTGGAGACCTCCCGGGTCTCGATGATGCTGGCCGTACTGGAGCAGCGCGGCCGGATCTCCGCGCTCGGCAAGCGGGACATCTACAGCGCGACGGTCGGCGGCGTGAAGCTCTCCGAGCCGGCCGCCGACCTCGCCGATGGCGACGAGGTTCTTCGGCAGCGGTGTGTCGGAGGCGGCGCTGGCGAGGTCCGCCGCGTCACGGGTGTGCAGCGCCGGCTCTCCGAAGCGGCGCGGCTGGGCTTCACGCACGCGCTGGTGCCGACCGATCCGGGCAAGATCCCGGCCGGGATGCGGGTCCTGGAGGTCGCGGACGTCGGTGAGGCGCTGCGCGTGCTCCCCCGCCGCCCGCGCCGCGAATCCCCGCGGAAGGAGGCCGCCGCCGAAGAGGCTTCCGGGTCCCCGCTGAGCGGCCACTGAGCGCCGGAGGCTGCCTCCGGTGCGCCGCCGCGCGCCGCCCGCGCAGGACTCCCCTAGGTAAACGGCGCGTCGCCGGTAGACTTTGCCCTGGTCTCGCCCGTCAACGCAGTCCTGCCGCAGATCGCGTCCGCGACGTACGTACGCGGCCAAGGCAACTCCGGGCGGGCTGCGGCACCGACAGACCTTGCGACGGAGGAGTGCAGTGGCAGCCAACGACCGGGCGTCGTCCCCCGGAAGGTCCGGCGGTAGCTCCGGCGGTGACAGTCTGATGCGCGCCTCGCTCAGCGCGGTCGCACCGGGCACGGCACTGCGCGACGGACTCGAACGCATTCTCCGCGGCAACACCGGCGGCCTCATCGTCCTCGGCTTCGACAAGACCGTCGAGTCGATGTGTACGGGCGGCTTCGTGCTCGACGTGGAGTTCACGGCCACCCGGCTGCGCGAGCTGTGCAAGCTCGACGGCGCGCTGGTCCTCGACAAGGACATCACCAAGATCATGCGGGCCGGCGTCCAGCTCGTCCCGGACGCCTCGATCCCCACCGAGGAGACCGGCACCCGCCACCGCACGGCGCAGCGGGTGTCCATCCAGGCCGGCTTCCCGGTCGTCTCGGTCAGCCAGTCCATGCGGCTGATCGCCCTCTACGTGGACGGCGAGCGCCGCGTCCTGGAGGAGTCGGCCGCGATCCTCTCCCGCGCCAACCAGGCGCTGGCCACCCTGGAGCGGTACAAGCTCCGGCTGGACGAGGTCGCCGGCACGCTCTCGGCCCTGGAGATCGAGGACCTGGTGACGGTCCGCGACGTCTCCGCCGTGGCCCAGCGGCTGGAGATGGTCCGCCGGATCGCCACCGAGATCGCCGAGTACGTCGTCGAGCTCGGCACGGACGGCCGGCTGCTCTCCCTCCAGCTGGACGAGCTGATCGCGGGCGTCGAGCCGGAGCGCGAGCTGGTCGCCCGGGACTATGTCCCCGAGCCGACGGCCAAGCGCTCCCGTACGGTCTCCGAGGCGCTCGCCGAGCTGGACGCGCTCTCCCACACCGAGCTGCTCGAACTCCCCATCGTGGCGCGCGCCCTCGGCTACAGCGGCTCCCCCGAGACCCTGGACTCCGCGGTCTCCCCGCGCGGCTTCCGCCTCCTGGCCAAGGTCCCGCGGCTGCCCGGCGCGGTCATCGACCGTCTCGTCGACCACTTCGGCGGGCTGCAGAAGCTGCTGGCGGCCAGCGTCGACGATCTCCAGACGGTGGACGGCGTGGGCGAGGCCCGCGCCCGTTCCGTCCGCGAGGGCCTCAGCCGGCTCGCGGAGTCGTCGATCCTGGAGCGGTACGTCTGACCCCGCGGCCGCGGCGCGCGGCCCTGCCCGGTCCTTCGTGAGGAAAGGGCCCGCTCAGTCCTGGGACGGACCCGCTCAGTCCTTCGCGAGGACGAAGGACGTGCTGTCCGGCTTCAGGCCCGCGACCGTGACCTCGGCGAGGTAGGTACCGGGCTTGGCGGACTTGGCGGCCGGGGTGGCGCACTGGGCGGCCGAGGGCTTGCGGTCCCACTCGACGGTGCGGGTGACGGCGGACCCGGCGGGGACCTTCACAAAGGCGCTGCCGGTGTCCGGCGGGCAGTCGTCCGAGGCGTACACATGGGTGTCGCTGTCGGTGTGACTGATCGTCAGTACCGCGGACTTGCGGCCGAGGTCGACCTTGCAGTCCGCGTCCGAGGTGTTCTTGACGGTCAGCTCGAAGCGCGGCCGGGCATCCGGGCCGTACGAGTTCTTGACGCTGCGCAGGGTCAGCCGCGCCCCGGAGCCGGTGCAGTCGGCGAGCGCCGAGCCGCCCGGCACGAGCACACCGCCGCCGCCGGCCGCACCGGAGCCGGAGCCGGTACCCGTACCGCCGCCTTCGCCGATCGGCGTGCCGGAGCCGGAGCCGCCCGAACCGCCGCTCCCCGCGCCGCCGGCGCCCGCGTCGGCGCCGCCCGTACCGCCGCCGTCGCCCGACTCGTCGCGGCCGCCCGGCTTCTGGCTGATCCCGGAGTCGGTGGCGTTGGGTCCCGGGGTGATGGACGTGGCGGGACCGCCGGCCGAGCCCTTGCTGTTCGAGCTGCCGTCACCGCTGGTGTTGCCCATGTTGACGGCCCACACCACCAGCAGTACGAGGAGCGCAAGGATCGCGCACGCGACCGCCCTCCGTCGCCAGTAGATGGAGGAGGGAAGCGGCCCGATCGGATTGCGCAGAGATCCCACGCGGAAACTGTACGAGAGATCAGCCCGGATGCCAGCCAGTACCCGCCGACGGACCACCGGCTTTTCCCATCATCTGCCCGGTTCTTCCTGGTCAGAAAGGAGAATTGGCCCGGATGAGCGACGCCGGGGCGTCAACCGGCCACCTTCGCGCGCGACTTCACGCGGTCCACTCCTCCTTGTGGCCGAACCCGCGGGCGTTGTCGATCAGACGGAGCCAGGTGGGGCGCAGTTCCCAGAAGGCGGTGTGGTCCATCGCGCCGCGGAGCTTGGGGCTGAGCGCCACGTAGGGGAAGCGGTCGGCGTACATGCGCCACGCGCGCCTGCGCTCCCCGCCGTCCAGCCGGCGGCACATGCCGCGCCCCTGTACACCCGTCAGGCCGCTCCAGTCCTGGCCGTCGCGCTGGGCGGTGAAGGCGACGGGTGCCGCCGGCTGCGCGGCGGACAGCGCGCGGCCATGGCGGGTGGACTCGGAGGTGACGAAGAGGAGGGCGGGGACCGGGTCCTGGGGCCCGTCCTCGGCTCCGGTGTGCAGCGCGTACAGGACGGCGCACGCCTGGGGGCCGTCCTCGTCCGTATAGGCGAGGGTCATGGTGGTGTGGTCGGCGAGGGCCTGCAGGATGCCGGGCGGGGGCGCGCTGTGGTTCATGGCAGCATCCTCGCGCGCCGGCCGGGAACGCCGCGAGGCGCCCCGGGACGCCTCGGCCCCGCGGTCCCGGAACACCTCGGCCCGCCGCCCCAGGACGCCTCGGCTCCGCCCTTCCCGACAGCCCCGCGCACGCCCCGTTGCAGCAGTGCGGGTACCACGTGCAGGTGCACAACGGGCGGCTCGGGCCCGGCGCGTTTCACCGGCGCGGGGCCCCGTGTCAGGATCGGCGGTGCCATGACTTCCACTCCTGCCACCGCCCAGTCCGCCGGCGACGCCGCCGCCTCCGCCCCTGCTGCCGCATCCGTCACCAGCGCCGCCACGGATGCCGCCGACGCCGCCGACGTGGCCGGCCGACGGCTGCACGCACCGGTCAACGACTGGTTCGACGAGCACGCCCGCGATCTGCCGTGGCGCCGCCCCGAGGCGGGTGCCTGGGGCGTGATGGTCAGCGAATTCATGCTGCAGCAGACGCCCGTCAACCGTGTCCTGCCGGTCTACGAGCAGTGGCTGGCCCGCTGGCCCCGCCCGGCCGACCTGGCCGCCGAGCCGTCCGGTGAGGCGGTGCGCGCCTGGGGCCGGCTCGGCTACCCGCGGCGCGCGCTGCGGCTGCACGCCGCCGCCTCCGCGATAAGGGAGCGGCACGGCGGCGACGTACCGCGCGAGCACGCCCAGCTGCTGGCGCTGCCCGGCGTCGGCGAGTACACCGCCGCCGCCGTGGCCTCCTTCGCGTACGGCCAGCGGCACGCGGTCCTCGACACGAACGTCCGCCGGGTCTTCGCCCGCGCGGTCACCGGCCGCCAGTACCCGCCGAACGCCACCACCGCCGCCGAACGCAAGCTCGCCCGCGCGCTGCTGCCCGAGGACGACGAGACGGCCGCGAAGTGGGCCGCGGCCACGATGGAGCTGGGCGCGCTGGTGTGCACGGCACGCAGCCCGGAGTGCGTGCGCTGCCCGGTCGCCGCGCAGTGCGCCTGGCGACTGGCCGGCTCCCCCGCGCACGAGGGCCCGCCGCGGCGCGTCCAGACGTACGCGGGCACCGACCGCCAGGTGCGCGGCAAGCTGCTGGCCGTGCTGCGCGAGGCCGTCGCGCCGGTGCCGCAGGCGAAGCTGGACGCGGTGTGGCACGAGCCGATCCAGCGGGCCCGCGCCCTGGACGGGCTGGTCGCCGACGGCCTGGTGGAACCGCTGCCGGACGGCCTGTACCGGCTTCCGCTGACCTGATGACGTCCGGCTCCCGCTGACCCGATTCCGGCGGGCCCTCCGTACGGAGGGCCCGTCCTCCGCCTGGAGGAGGACCTCGCCGCCGCTCCCGTCCCCCGCAAGGAGGAGCGCCGCGCCGCTGTTACACAACCGACGGATTTCCGTGCATCCGCTGTGCGCCGGGCGCGCATGACGCCGCAACACCCCCTCCGTAGCTTCGTCTTCGTGCTGGAGACGGACCGTGCGCCGACACGCTCGGCCGGTCCACGACCACCGGCACGGACAACGTGGGGAACGCAGCGGAGAACGGAGGCGTCGGAATGGCGACCAGCGGCGGCAAGGTACTGGACTTCGAGGAGTACGTGCGGACCCGGCAGGACGCCCTGCTGCGGAGCGCGCGGCGTCTGGTGCCCGACCCGGTCGACGCGCAGGACCTCCTGCAGACGGCCCTGGTCCGCACGTACGGGCGCTGGGACGGCATCGCCGACAAGTCGCTCGCCGACGCCTACCTGCGCCGCGTCATGATCAACACGCGGACCGAGTGGTGGCGCGCGCGCAAGCTGGAGGAGGTGCCGACCGAGCAGCTCCCGGACGCGAGCGTGGACGACGGCACCGAGCAGCGCGCCGACCGTGCCCTGCTGATGGACATCCTCTCGGTACTGGCTCCCAAGCAGCGCAGCGTCGTCGTCCTGCGACACTGGGAGCAGATGAGTACGGAGGAGACCGCGGCGGCGCTGGGCATGTCCACGGGGACGGTCAAGAGCACGCTGCACCGGGCGCTGGCCCGGCTGCGCCAGGAGCTGGTGAACCGCGAGGCCGACGCGCGCGTACTGGAGCGTGACGACCAGGAGCGGGAGCGGTGCGCGGCCTGACCGGCTGCGGAGCCGGCGGTCCCCGGGCCGGCGGCGGGTGACAGGCATGGTGAGCAGGAGCGGTGTGACCAGAGGCGGCGGAGCCGACGGCGGACCGGCCGAAAGGCGGCCGGGCGCTTTCGCGCGCCTGCCCGGGGGCTGGTGGCGCACGGCCGGGACGGCCCTCGCGGGGACCGCGGCGGTGGGGCTGCTGATGGCCGGGTGCGACGCGACCGGCGACGGCGTCCGGTCGGAGGGCTCGGCGAGCAACAGCCCCGTGCCGTCCCAGGCCCGCAGCGCGACGCCGACGCCCTCCCCCTCGTCCTCCGTGGCGTACCAGAAGGTCGACGCACGGGCGCTGCTGCGCAAGGACCCCAAGGTCGGCGCCGACGTGAAGAAGACCCTGGCCAAGCCGTGTACGGCGGACGAGTATCCGATAGACGTCACCTACGCCTCGCTGACCGGCGGGAAGCGCGCCGACGTCATCATCAACGTGATGACCTGCGCGGACTCCGTCGGGATCGGCTCGTACGTGTACCGCAAGGGCGCCAAGGGCTATGAGAACGTCTTCAGCAACGAGCAGCCGCCGGTCTACGCCGGGGTGAGCAAGGGCGAGCTGGAGATCACCAAGCAGACGTACGACACCGGTGACGCGGTGTGCTGCCCCACGGGCGAGGATGTGATGACGTACCGCTGGGCGAAGCACCGCTTCAGCGAGTACTCCCGCTACCACACCGACTACAGCAAGACCGTGGACGGCGCCGAGACCAGCGCGACACCTTCGGAGGACTGAGAACCGGCATGGCCGAGACCCATGTGCTCTTCGTCGAGGACGACGACGTCATCCGGGAGGCCACCCAGCTCGCGCTGGAGCGCGACGGCTTCCGCGTAACGGCGATGCCCGACGGGCTGTCGGGCCTGGACGCCTTTCGCGCGACCCGGCCCGACATCGCCCTGCTGGACGTGATGGTGCCGGGCCTGGACGGCGTCAGCCTGTGCCGGCGGATCCGGGACGAGTCGACGGTCCCGGTGATCATGCTGTCCGCGCGGGCCGACTCCATCGACGTCGTGCTCGGCCTGGAGGCGGGCGCCGACGACTACGTCACCAAGCCGTTCGACGGGGCTGTACTGGTGGCCCGGATACGCGCCGTGCTGCGCCGCTTCGGGCATGCGAGCGGCCCGGACGCCCGCAGTGGCGCAGGCAAGGACGCGGCGGCGCCTGCGGACAACGGGCCGCTGCGCTTCGGTGATCTCGAGGTCGACACCGAGGGCATGGAGGTGCGCAAGGGCGGCGAGCCGGTGGCGCTGACGCCGACCGAGATGCGGCTGCTGCTGGAGTTCTCCGACGCGCCGGGCACGGTGCTCTCCCGCGACCGGCTGCTGGAGCGGGTGTGGGACTACGGCTGGGGCGGCGACACCCGGGTCGTGGACGTCCACGTCCAGCGGCTGCGCGGCAAGATCGGCCAGGACCGGATCGAGACGGTCCGCGGCTTCGGCTACAAGCTGAGAGGCTGACCCGCCGGTGGTCGGCCTCGCCCTGCGTACGGGACTGCGCTGGAAGCTCAGCGCGGCGATCGCGCTCGTCGGCGCGCTGGTCGCGATCGCGCTGAGCCTCGTCGTGCACAACGCCGCCCGCGTCTCCATGCTCGACAACAGCCGGGACGTGCAGATCGAGCGGCTGAACTTCACCCAGCGGATCTACGAGACCACCAGCCGGCTCCAGTTCGGCGCCCGCATCGACGACCCGAAGCTGCCCAAGGAGCTGCGCGCCGAGGTCGCCGAGGGCCGGCGCGCCACCTTCCTGGAGGACAGCGGGGAGGGCGCGCCCGAGGTGTGGGCCGCTGCGCCGCTGGACGACGGCCGGGTGCTGTCCCTCCACAACGACTACCCGGACCGCTTCACCGTCCTGGACGACCTGGACCAGGCGCTGTTCATCGGGTCCATCTCGGTCGTCGCGGCGGGCTGCGCGCTGGGCGTGCTGGTCGGCGGCCGGCTCTCCCAGCGGCTGCGGAAGGCGGCCGCGGCGGCCCGCAAGCTCGCCGAGGGCGACACGTCCGTGCGCGTACGGGACGAGATCGGCGGCCGGGTGCGCGCCGAGACCGACGAGCTGGCGCGGGCGGTGGACGCCATGTCGGACGCGCTGCAGACCCGTATCGAGGCCGAGCGGCGGGTCACCGCCGACATCGCGCACGAGCTGCGGACGCCGGTCACGGGGCTGCTCACGGCGGCCGAGCTGCTGCCTCCGGGCCGCCCGACCGAGCTCGTACGGGACCGGGCGCAGGCCATGCGGACGCTGGTGGAGGACGTACTGGAAGTGGCCCGGCTGGACGGCTACGCCGAGCGGGCCGAGCTGCAGGACGTCGACCTCGGGGAGTTCGTCCGGCGGCGGGTGCGCGCGCTGGGGCCGGACATCGAGGTGGAGATCGTGCGGGACGCGGAGGTCAGCACCGACCCGCGCCGCCTGGAGCGCATCCTCGGCAACCTCATCGCCAACGCCTCCCGGCACGGCAGGCCGCCGGTCGAGGTCACGGTCGAGGGCCGGGTGATCCGGGTCCGCGACCACGGGCCCGGCTTCCCCGAGGCGCTGCTGCGCGAGGGCCCGAGCCGCTTCCGCACCGGCAGCAGCGACCGCGCGGGCCGCGGCCACGGCCTGGGCCTGACCATCGCGGCGGGCCAGGCGCGCGTACTGGGCGCGCGACTGACCTTCCGCAACGCGGAGCCCGCCGTCGACGGCACGACCGGTGCCGTCGCCGTCCTCTGGCTCCCGGAGAACGCCCCCACGGCCACGGGCAGCTTCCCGGTGATCCGGCTCCCGGGCCCGGAGAACTGACCCACCAGGGGCCCTGTCGGCCGCTGCTACGAGTTCAGCACCGTCACAGCGATCACGCCGACGGCGACGACGGCGATGATGAGCGCGGCGAGGAGGCAGCCGGAGATGGCGGGGTGGGCAACGTGGTACGGCATCGCCTGGGGGTGGTTCCGGCGCAGCGCACGGGCCTGCGTGTCGGGCAGATAGACGGTGGGTCCGCCTACCGCGTCGCACACGCGCCTGACCTCTTCCTGCGGCCAGATGCTGTGGCTGGTGAGCCGGAGCAGCTGCCTGCCGTGCTCGTCGAGCAGCACCAGCCAGTCCGAGTGCTGGTGGTAGCCGGTGTCGAGGTGCGGGGCGTAGAGCACCGTGGCGATGTCCCCGCGGGGGATGCGGCGCGTCCTGCCGAGGATGCCGCGGTACTGGACGTCCTTCTCCGTCACGGTGACGCTGCACGCCTTGCCGATACGGACCAGCACGAGGACGCATATGAGCGCCGTGGCCGCGGCGATGAGGAGGCGGACCGACCCCAGCAAGAACCCTGCCGGCAGACCGACCGCCACGAGGACGCCCGCCAGGATCCAGTGGTACCGCTCCGGCCTCTTGGCCGCGATCGTGACCCGCTCGTGCTGCTGTTCTCCGATAACCATGCACGGCATGCTGTCAACCGGCTACCGCGTTGTCACCCCACGTGAACCACTGGCCCCTTGTCGGCCGGTGCGGTGTCCTGCGGCTCCGCGTCCGCCGGCTTCGAAGGGCCGCCGCGCAGCGGGACCTCCTTGAGGAACCAGGCCGCGGCGAAGCCGACGACGCTGATGGCCGCGCCCCACAGGAAGACCAGATGGGTGCCGTCGGCGACCGCGTGCAGGTACGCGTCCTTCAGCTGGGGCGGGAGCTGGGCCAGGCCCTTGGGGTCGAGCTGCGCGCCGCCCGACATGGCCTTGCCGCCGGCCGCGCCGACCCGCTCG
This sequence comes from Streptomyces purpurogeneiscleroticus, assembly GCF_020024005.1. Lineage (NCBI taxonomy): Bacteria > Bacillati > Actinomycetota > Actinomycetes > Kitasatosporales > Streptomycetaceae > Streptomyces > Streptomyces purpurogeneiscleroticus. Next base: position 11,409 of record NZ_NHSG01000326.1, on the reverse strand, counting down.
GTCATGGTGCTCTGCACCTGGTGGGTGAAGAGCGCGCCGAAGATCGCCACGCCGAAGGAGCCGCCGATCGTACGGAAGAGCGTGGCGGAGGACGAGCCGACGCCCATGTCCTTCATCTCGACGCTGTTCTGCGCGATGAGCATGGTCGTCTGCATCAGGAAGCCCATGCCGGCGCCGAGGACGGCCATGTACGCGCCCGAGGTGAAGCGGCTGGTGCCGGTGTCCATCAGGGACAGCAGGAAGAGGCCCGCGGTGATCAGCGCACCGCCGCCGACCACGAAGATCTTGTACCGGCCGCTCGCCGTGGTGACCCGGCCCGCGATCAGCGAGACCGCCATCATCGCCAGCAGCATCGGCAGGAGGAGCAGCCGCCGGCCAGCCGCGCACGCTGGAGACGAAGACGGAGGTGTCCGCCGCTACAGCGAGGCGCTGCGCGACGCCGCGCCGCTCTTCCGCTTCATGCAGGAGAACCAGGCCACCGTCCGCGACCTGAGTATCGGCGAGTCGTTCAAGGAGCGGATGCTCACGATGGTCGGGCTCCTCAAGGAGCCGGACGCCGAGCTGAAGGACCAGGCACGCTGCATCACCGCGCTGGTATCGCTGCACTCGGGCATGTTCGCGATGCAGAACATCGAAGGCGACCCCGAGGAGAAGCGCAGGGCCGTCCTCGAAGTCGCCTTGGAATTGGTCACCGCGGCGAATACCGCCGCGGCACCACAGGATTGAGTTGTCCTCGGCCTGTCGGCTCAGAGGTTCACGTGCCGTCTCAGAGGTTCACGTGCTCGCCGCGCAGGAAGTCGACGGGCTCGATACCACTGCCGTAGTTCGGGGTGGTACGGACCTCGAAGTGCAGGTGCGGGCCGGTGGAATTACCGGTGCTGCCGGAAAGGCCGATCTGCTGGCCGGAGGAGACCTTCTGGCCCACCTGGACCTGGATCTGCGAAAGGTGCGCGTACTGCGTGTACGTCTTGCCGCCGTGCTTGATCACAATGGCATTGCCGTACGCGGGACCGTCGCCGCCGCCGTTCGAGCCCGCCTTCACGACGGTGCCTTCGTGCGCGGCCTTCACCTCGGTACCAGTGGGCACCACGAAGTCCTGGCCACTATGGCCGTTCGACCAGTGGCTGCCGGCCAGGCCGAACTTCTCGCCCATGCCGTACTTGTCCACCGGCTTCTCCCAGCCGTTGGTCTTTGCCAGCTGCCGCTCGGCACGCTCGTGCCGGTCGGCGGCGGCCTTGGCGCGGCTGGCCGCGGCCTTCTTCTCCGCGTCCACCGCCTTCTTCTGCGCGTCGGCCTGCGCGCTCACCGTGCTGCCCACGTCCGTGGACAGGCCCTGGAGCGATACCGCGCCGCCGTCCATCGCCGAAGCAGCACCGGCACCCAGCGCGAGGGAGGCGCCCATTCCGGCCACGAGAACGGTGGCACGGGTACGCAGGGCGGGCTTCTTCGAATACCGGGTGAAGGAGAACTTCGACATGCGGGGATTACCTCCGAAAGAATTGACGCCCGGCCGGGACCAACCGGGATCGCTATTCATTGGTAACCGCCGCTCGCGGGCCTGCCAAGAAGCCTTTCTACTAACGCACCCCGTATTGAAAGCCACGGGAATCAGCCCCTTGCGCTACCCGGCTCCGCCACTCCAAAACATCCCGATCCGGCCTGCGCGAAAGCCGATCATTCGGCCCCGATTCCGCCCCCACCAGCCATTCCCTTGATCCTCGACTTCCCGGACACAGGTCCCGTCCACCCCCCTGCCAAAAGTCCCGACCCCCCGGGGAAACGGGTCCCGCAGCACTGTCCGGCGCCTTTCCTATGGCCTTTAGTAGGCCCGGAAACCGCTGTGCGGCATGTCACCGAACCCCCCGTTCCGTCCGCTTTGCGCGAGGCCCTTGGTATGTCCGTTTCGGGACCAAGGGCCTGTGATCCCGGTAACGTAATAGGCCCGCATCCGGCCCGGCAGAAAGAAGGGGGAGGGCCCGGCATGGACCCCTCGGCACTCGGCGCGCGGCTGGCGTCGTCCGTCGTCGCGCCGCTCGTGAAGCGGCTCTTCGTGAAGGAGGGGCCCGGCGCGGGCCTGGCGGAGAAGCCGGTACGGGTATCGGCGCTGGTGTCGTTCACGGGCGAGAAGCGCACGCTCACCGAGGGCGATCTGCGGAAGATCGCCGAGGAGCTGGTCACCCGTGCGGTGCGCGCGGCCGGGCCCGGCGAGCGGCCCGTCCCCGCCGACGAGGAGAACGCCGTCGCCGACGCGCTCGCGCGGACCCTGTACGGCCTGGGCGAGCTGGCCATGGACGACGTACAGGCCGTCCAGCTCGGCGCCCCGGCACTCGCGGAGCGGCTGCGGCAGGCCAACCGGGCGCGGCTGAGCACGCTCCCCCGGGACGCGGAGCTGCTGCACGACGCCCTGCTCGGCCTGGCCTGCCTGCACATCGTGCACTTCTTCACCCAGCGCTCGACGTTCGTCGCACGCACCCTCGTGCAGCAGAGCCGGAGCCTGGACCGGCTCGTCACGCTGACCGACGAGCTCATCGCGCGAAACCCCTCGCCGCGGGCCGCGGACACCGCCTTCGAGCGCGACTACCTCGCCTACCTCGGCAAGAAGCACGGCCGGCTGACGATCTACGGCATCGACCTGGCCCATTCCCCGGACCGGTGGCCACTGGACGCGGCGTACATGAGCCTGGAGGCGACGTACGCGGACCGGGCGGCGGCGAGCGCCGAGGACGCGTTCGACGGCCTGCTGGACGCCCCCGCGCCGCCCGTTTCTCCGGTTCCCGCCGACCACGCGCTCGCCGGGCACAGCCGGGTCCTGCTGCGCGGCGTGGCGGGCTCGGGCAAGAGCACGCTGGTGCAGTGGCTCGCGGTCTCCTGCACCCCGGCGGGCGACACGGTCGCCATGCCGCACCTGTACGGGCGCATCCCCTTCGTCCTGCCCCTGCGGACGCTCCAGCGCGCCGGCGCGGACCTCCCCACGCCCGACCGCTTCCTCGCGGCCGTCGGCTGCCCGGTGTCCGGCGCGCAGCCGGACGGGTGGGCGCACCGGGTGCTGACGAGCGGGCGCGGGCTGGTCCTCGTGGACGGCCTGGACGAGATACCGGAACGGGAACGCGACCGGACGCGGCGCTGGCTGCGCGACCTCCTCGACGCGTTCCCGCACAACCTGTGGATGGTGACCTCGCGCCCCTCCGCCGTACGCGAGGACTGGCTCGCGGCCGACGGCTTCACGGAGCTGACGCTCGCGCCGATGAGCCGGGACGGCGTGGCCCTGTTCATCGGGCGCTGGCACGCGGCGGCCCGCGCGGACGCCCCGGCGGACGAGGACCGGCTGGCCGCGTACGAACAGTCACTGCTGCATGCCGTACGCACCAAAGCGGACCTGGCGCGTCTCGCGACCAACCCCCTGATGTGCGGGCTGATCTGCGCACTCCACCGGGACCGGCGCGGCTACCTGCCGCACGGGCGCAAGGAGCTGTACGACGCGGCACTGACGATGCTGCTCTCGCGCCGCGACCGCGAGCGCGACATGAACGGCCCGGACGGCATCGAGCTGAGCGACGAGCCGCAGATCCAGCTGCTCCAGCGGCTCGCGTACTGGCTGATCCGCAACGGCCGTACGGAACTGGACCGGGACCACGCCGAGCGCATCATCGCGGACGCGCTGCCGGCCGTCCCCGCTGCGGCGGCCCAGGGCGACGCGGCCACGGTCTTCCGGCATCTGCTCCTCCGCAGCGGCCTGCTGCGCGAACCGGCCCCGGGCGCCGTCGACTTCGTACACCGCACCTTCCAGGACTACCTGGGCGCCCGCGCCGCGGTCGAGGAGTGGGACATCGGCCTGCTGATCGCCCACGCGCACGACTCCCAGTGGGAAGACGTGATCAGGATGGCGGTCGCCCACGGCCGGCCGCGCGAACGGGCGGAGATCCTGCGGGAGTTGCTGGCGCGGGCGGACGCGGCGGACGGCGCGGACGCGGATGCGGTACGGACGCGTCTCCGGCTCCTGGCACTGGCCTGCCTGGAGCACGCCTCGGAACTGGACCCGGCGGTCCGCACGGCCGTGGAGGAAGGCGCGGCGGAGCTGCTACCGCCCCGCTCCGCGGAGGAGGCCCGGGAGTTGGCGGCTGCGGGGGCGCTGGTGCTGGAGCTGCTGCCCGGGCCGGAGGGGCTGAGCGAGGACGAGGCGGTGGCGGTGACTGTCGCCGCGTCGAATGTGGAGTCGGAGCGGGCACTGCCGGTGCTGGCCCGGTTCCGGGACCATCCGGCGCTCCAGGTGCGCTCGCAACTCGTCTGGGCATGGCACCGGTTCGACGCGGAGCAGTACGCGGAGGAGGTCGTCCGGCATCTCGATCCGGACGGGCTGCGGTTCAGTGTCCACAACGACGAGCAGCTGCGCATTCTGCGCAGGTTGGGCGGCCGCGATTGGCTCGACGTACGGGACGGGGTGTCGCAGGAGGTGCTTGCTGCATACGCCCAGGAGGTCGAAGTCACGGTCCTGCGCATCGTGTCCGACCACATCACTGACCTCCGTTTCATGCGGGACATACCGGGGCTCAGGGAACTGACCTTGTCTGCTGTGCCGGTCACCGACCTGTCCCCGCTCTGCGGCCTCCCCCTCGAGCGGCTGTCGCTCTTCGTCCTCCCCGGCATCCACGACCTGAGCCCGCTCGCCTCGCTGACCAACCTCCGCACTCTGACGGTCGACCTGCCGGACGTCTCCTGGTGCCCGGACGACCTGCCGAAGCACCTTCCGCTGCGTCTCCTGCGGCTGGGCGACAGCGCTTCGCGGGACTGGTCCGGCCCGTTCGGCGTACGGGCGTGGCCGGGTCTCCAGGAGCTTCTGCTCGACTCCCGTGCCTGCCCGCGGGACGCCGCCGGCTGGGCAGAGATCGCTGCGCTGGAATCCTTGACGTGGCTCAGCGTGGACGCCGACTGCCTGGCCGACTGTCCGGCCGGATTCACGCTCCCCGGGCTCACCAGCCTCAGGCTCTACTCGCCCACGGGAGAACTGCCCGACCTGGAAGCTGTGGTCCGCCACTTTCCCGGTCTACGGACTCTCTACACCACCGGGCCGGGCAACCCCCTCACCGCCACCGGCTTCACTCCCCTACCCTGAGTCCCCAACAGCGTTGCTCGCGCCCACCAGTTACCGGGGGACACCGCCGCATGGATCCCACGACCGCCGCCGCCCGTCTCACCCCCGAAGCCGTTGCGCCGCTCGTCAGAGGGCTGTTCGTGAGCGAGGAGGAGGCGGCGGAGGCGGGTGTGCCGGACGATCGGCCGGTGCCGCTCACGCGGCTCGTCGCGTTCCGCGGGGAGAAGCCGGCGCTCAGCGGGGAGGACCTCGAAGCGCTCGCCGGGCGGCTCGTGGCGATCGCCGCACCGGACGAGGCGGCGGCGCGTCCGGTGACCGGCGCGCTGGCGCGCACGCTGGGCGTACTCGGCGCGAGCGGGCTGGACGACTGGCAGGCCGTACAGCTGCCGCCCGCCGACTTCGCGCACCGGCTGCGCGCCGCCGCGCCCGACGCGGAGCGCGGGCTGTCCGCCGACGGCCGTGCGCTGCTCACGGCCGTGCTCGACGTCGTGGCCGTACACCTCCTGTACTTCCTCACGCAGCGGTCGGACTTCGTCGCGCGCACGCTGGCGGCGGAGACGCGAGAGCTGGCGGAACGAGTCGCTCCACCGGCCGACGCCGACGCTACGTCAGCACCCGCGCCCACCGACGACGCCGCCTTCGAGGAGCGGTTCGCGCGGGACACCATCGTGCTCCACAACCACCTCACGATCTTCGGCATCGACCTCGCGCACTCGCCGGACAGCTGGCCGCTGGACGCGGCCTACCTGGGCCTCCAGTGCGAGCGCGGGCAGCCGCGGCTGCCCGCGGCACCGGACGAACAGCGCGACCCGGGCCCGCAGGCCCCGCCCGTGCCCGCCGAGCAGGCACTGGCCGGACTGGACAGGGTGCTCGTACGGGGCGTCGCGGGGTCCGGCAAGACGACGCTGCTGCAGTGGCTGGCGGTCGCCACGGCACGCGGCGAGCTGCCCGCGGCGCTGGCCGGGGAGCTGCGCGGCCGGGTGCCGTTCCTGCTGCCCGTACGCCGCTTCGCGTCCCGCTCCGGCATCCCGTCGCCGGACGGCTTCCTGGCGGCCATGGGGTACCCAGGCGCGGACGCGCAGCCGGCCGGCTGGGCGGAGCGGGTGCTGCGGGCCGGTCGCGGGCTGCTGCTCGTCGACGGCGTGGACGAGGCGCCGGAGGACGACCGCGAGCGGCTCCGGCTGCGGCTGCGCGACTGGGCGGAGCGGTACCCGGGCAACGTCTGGGTGGTGACCTCCCGGCCGTCCGCCGTACCGGAGGACTGGCTGTCCGCCGACGGGTTCACCGAGCTGCGGCTGGCGCCGATGAGCCGCGAGGACGTCGCGGCGTTCATCCAGCGCTGGCACCGCGCCGCGGCCCAGCAGTCGCCCGCCGACCTGGACCGGCTCGGACACTACGAGCGGACCTTGCTGAACGCCGTACGCATCACCCGCGACCTGGGGCGGCTGGCCACCAACCCGCTGATGTGCGGGCTGCTGTGCGCGCTCCACCGGGACCGGCGGGGCTACCTCCCCAGCGGGCGCAAGGAGCTGTACGACGCGGGCCTGTCGATGCTGCTGGAGCGGCGCGACCGGGAGCGGGCGATGGTGCCGACCGACGCCATCGACCTGCCGCGGCAGCCGAAGATACAGCTGCTGCAGAAGCTGGCGCGCTGGATGCTGGTCAACGGCCGTTCCGAGATGGACCGGGACGTGGCCGTGGACACCCTGGCCCAGCACCTGCCCGCCATCCCCGACGCGGCCCGGCAGGGCGATGCGGCGGACGTCTACCGGCATCTGCTGAACCGCACCGGACTGCTGCGCGAAAAAACGCCCGGCACCGTGGACTTCGTGCACCGCACGTTCCAGGACTATCTGGCCGCGCGGGCCACCGTGCAGCAGCACGACTTCACCCTGCTGCTGGACCATGCGCACCACACGGAATGGGAGGACGTCATCCGGATGGCGGTCGCCCTCGCGCGGCCCGACGAGTGCGCGACGCTGCTGAACGGGCTGCTGGCGCCGCACGCGGGCGTACGCGCCGCGGAGGCCCGGCACCGCAAGCTGCTGGCCGCCGCGTGCCTGGAGCACGCCACGGAGCTGGACCCGGAGGTCCGCGGGCGGGTGCAGCGCTTCACGCGCGACATGATGCGGCCGACCACCCCGGCCGGGGCCCGCGCGCTGGGCTGGATCGGGCCGATCGTCCTGGAAATGCTGCCGGACCCGGCCAAGGCCACCAACGCCGAGGCGTACCTCCTCGCCCTCACCGCCACCTCCATCGGCGACGACATGGCCATCGACTACCTCACCGGGCTCCGGGAGCGGCGGCACCTGGACGTACGGGCGCAGCTGGCGAGCGCCTGGCGGCGGTACGACACCGAGCGGTACGCGCGGGAGATCATCGCCCACCTCGACGACACCGAGCTGTACTTCCCGGTGTCCGACCTGGAGGAGCTGCACGCACTGCGCCGGCTCGGCGGCCGGCCGCACCTCCAGATCGCCGGGCGGTTCACCCCCGACCAGCTCATCGAGGGCATCGTCGCCGAGCCGCTGACCCGGCTGTGGCTCTCCTACGACCTGGGCGTCCCGATGGACTGGCTGGCCGCCTTCCCGCGCCTGGAAACGCTCCTGGTGGGCAGCCGGCTGCCGCGCCCGGCCGGCGTGCCGGAGGGCATCGAGGTCGTGGAGCTGTAGGCGTACGCGCAAACGCCGCTGCCCCGGAACCACGCGGTGGTTCCGGGGCAGCGGCGGTGAGCTGCGGTGACGCTTACGCGTCCTTGCTCAGGTTCGGGCCCGAGCCGGCGGACTCGATCGGCGGGGCGTCGGGCAGAGCCGACTTCTCCTCGCCGCGGAAGGTGAACTTGGCGTTCTCCCCCTCGCCCTCGACGTCGACGACCACGATGTGGCCCGGACGCAGCTCGCTGAAGAGGATCTTCTCCGAGAGAGCGTCCTCGATCTCGCGCTGGATCGTCCGGCGCAGCGGGCGGGCGCCCAGCACCGGGTCGTAACCGCGCTTGGCGAGCAGCGACTTGGCCTCGGAGCTGAGCTCGATGCCCATGTCCCGGTCCTTGAGGCGCTCGTCCACCTTGGCGATCATCAGGTCGACGATCTGGATGATGTCTTCCTCGGTGAGCTGGTGGAAGACCACCGTGTCATCGACACGGTTCAGGAACTCCGGCCGGAAGTGCTGCTTGAGCTCTTCGTTGACCTTGTTCTTCATCCGCTCGTAGCCCGACTTCACATCGCCCTGGGCGGCGAAGCCCAGGTTGAAGCCCTTGGAGATGTCCCGGGTGCCGAGGTTCGTCGTCATGATGATGACGGTGTTCTTGAAGTCCACGACCCGGCCCTGGGAGTCGGTCAGCCGACCGTCCTCCAGGATCTGCAGCAGGGAGTTGAAGATGTCCGGGTGGGCCTTCTCGACCTCGTCGAAGAGGACCACGGAGAACGGCTTGCGGCGGACCTTCTCGGTCAGCTGGCCGCCCTCTTCGTAGCCGACGTAGCCGGGAGGCGAACCGAAGAGCCGGGAGACCGTGTGCTTCTCGCTGAACTCCGACATGTCGAGGGAGATCAGCGCGTCCTCGTCGCCGAAGAGGAACTCGGCGAGCGTCTTGGACAGCTCGGTCTTACCGACACCGGACGGGCCCGCGAAGATGAACGAACCGCCGGGGCGCTTCGGGTCCTTCAGGCCGGCACGCGTACGCCGGATGGCCTGCGAGAGCGCCTTGATGGCGTCCTTCTGGCCGATGACGCGCTTGTGCAGCTCGTCCTCCATGCGGAGGAGACGGGAAGACTCCTCCTCGGTGAGCTTGAAGACCGGGATGCCCGTGGCCGTGGCCAGGACCTCGGCGATCAGCTCGCCGTCGACCTCGGCGACGACGTCCATGTCGCCGGCCTTCCACTCCTTCTCCCGCTTCGCCTTCGCGGCCAGGAGCTGCTTCTCCTTGTCGCGCAGGCCCGCGGCCATCTCGAAGTCCTGCGAGTCGATCGCGGACTCCTTCTCCCGGCGCACGTCGGCGATCTTCTCGTCGAACTCGCGGAGGTCCGGCGGCGCGGTCATCCGGCGGATGCGCATCCGGGAACCGGCCTCGTCGATCAGGTCGATCGCCTTGTCCGGCAGGAAGCGGTCGGAGATGTACCGGTCGGCCAGCTGGGCGGCCTGGACCAGCGCCTCGTCCGTGATCGAGACGCGGTGGTGCGCCTCGTAGCGGTCGCGCAGGCCCTTGAGGATCTCGATCGTGTGCGGCAGCGACGGCTCCGCGACCTGGATCGGCTGGAAACGGCGCTCGAGGGCCGCGTCCTTCTCCAGGTGCTTGCGGTACTCGTCGAGCGTGGTCGCACCGATGGTCTGCAGCTCACCGCGGGCCAGCATCGGCTTCAGGATGCTGGCGGCGTCGATCGCGCCCTCGGCGGCACCCGCACCCACCAGGGTGTGGAGCTCGTCGATGAACAGGATGATGTCGCCGCGGGTGCGGATCTCCTTGAGCACCTTCTTCAGGCGCTCCTCGAAGTCACCGCGGTACCGGGAGCCGGCGACCAGGGCACCGAGGTCGAGGGTGTAGAGGTGCTTGTCCTTGAGGGTCTCGGGCACCTCGCCCTTGACGATGGCCTGCGCCAGGCCCTCGACGACCGCCGTCTTGCCGACGCCGGGCTCGCCGATGAGGACCGGGTTGTTCTTCGTACGCCGGGACAGCACCTGCATGACCCGCTCGATCTCCTTCTCGCGCCCGATGACCGGGTCGAGCTTGGTTTCACGAGCGGCCTGCGTGAGATTGCGGCCGAACTGGTCCAGGACGAGGGAGGTCGAGGGCGTGCCCTCGGCGGGACCGCCCGCGGCGGCCGTCTCCTTGCCCTGGTAACCGGAGAGCAGCTGGATGACCTGCTGCCGCACCCGGTTCAGATCGGCGCCCAGCTTCACGAGGACCTGGGCGGCGACGCCCTCGCCCTCGCGGATCAGGCCGAGCAGGATGTGCTCGGTGCCGATGTAGTTGTGGCCGAGCTGAAGGGCCTCACGGAGCGACAGCTCCAGGACCTTCTTGGCACGGGGGGTGAAGGGAATGTGGCCGGACGGGGCCTGCTGGCCCTGGCCAATGATCTCCTCCACCTGCTGGCGGACCGCCTCGAGCGAAATCCCGAGGCTCTCCAGGGCCTTAGCGGCGACACCCTCACCCTCATGGATCAGGCCCAGGAGAATGTGCTCGGTGCCGATGTAGTTGTGGTTGAGCATCCGGGCTTCTTCCTGAGCCAGGACGACAACCCGCCGCGCGCGGTCGGTGAACCTCTCGAACATCGTTAATCGCTCCTCAGAGCGGTCAGGCAGTTAGGGGTCGGTCCCCTCCCTGTCCTTCCGCATGCTAGTCCCGCGGGGCGGGACAGCTCATTCCAACTGCCGACACCCGTCCTTGGCCTCCTGCCCCGAACAGCCGACATCTGCTCCAACCCGATGGTGCGAGACGATGTTCCCGCAGGCCAGGCATATACGCCCCATGCCAGTACGCCCATGGCGAACGCGGCCTTGCCCGACACGCCCGCGCCTCTCGCGCGGCCGTTGCGTTCATCCCGTTCAGAGCGCCGATCCATCGTCCCTCCCCTCGGGAAAAGTCTTACCCGCTGCCTCTGACAGTCCATCCGCGCGGCCCGCCTTCCTCCGCTACGGGCGAACACCCTTGCGCCGTTTTACGCGCCCGCACGCCCGTCCTATACCCACCGGGCGAGCACGGTACGTATACACACCTCAACCCAGCGTAACTTCTGAGCATTTCGGGAGTTGCACCGGACATGGCCCTCGCGCTCCCGCGCCCCCGCGATCCACTGCTCGCCGCAGGCCCTGCCGCGCGGCAGTGGTACGAGCAGGCGCTGGGCTGGCCGACGGCCGGCGGAGAGCCGCTCCGGCTGCGCACGGGAATCCGCTTCGACGTCCTGGAGCTGCCCGCGGACGCCGGATTCGCCACGCTGCGCCGTGCCGGGCGCACGGGCCCGGTCGCGCTCGGCAGGAGCCAGGGACGCCCGTACGCCTCCCAGGAGCCCGGAGAACCGGTCCTGCGCCTTCTGGTGGCCACAGGCGCGGCGGAGGAGCTCCCAGGGGTGCTGGAGTGGCTGGAATGGGGCTCGGTGGGCCTGGAGCTGACCGCTCTCGGCTCCGGTGACCTGATGCCCGCGCCACCGCCTGTGGCGTCCTGGACGCCGGCCGCGCGGGACGCGACGGCGCCGGTCCTGGCAGCGGGGCCTGGGCTGCCTGCGGGATCCGGTCCGTGGGGGGCCGCGTGGGTACGGCCTCCGGAGCCGGGCTGCGATGTCGAGGCGACGCTGCCCTCCACGGGGAGCGGGGCAGGTCTCGGGGGCGGT
>NZ_NHSG01000325.1:0-3779 GCF_020024005.1 Streptomyces purpurogeneiscleroticus | reverse complement strand
GCGAAGACCCGGAGCCCCGAGCTCCCAGGGTCTTCCCCCGCGGGCCCTCTTCCCGTCAGGGCCCGCCTCCCGCTCACACTCTCCCCTTGCCGCGGACGGCCAATCCTTGAGCGTCGTCACTCGTACGAGGGGTGTTGGGAGCGACGGCGATACATTCGAATACGGGTTCGATAGTGTGGGGCTGCTCAAGGGACGGATGGGGGTGCCAGGGCAATGGTGCGGCGCATCGACGTGACAGGTACCGGGGGCGTACGGCTCGCGGCCTGGGAGTTCACCGACCCTCCCAAGGCCGGCGGCGAGGGAGCGGAGCGGAAGCACAACGGGCGCGGCCCCGGCGTGCTGCTCCTGCACGGCCTGATGGGGCGGGCCGCGCACTGGGCGGAGACCGCCCGCTGGCTCGGCGCGCGCTACCGCCCCGTCGGCCTCGACCAGCGCGGCCACGGCCGCAGTGAGAAGCCCACCGACGGGCCGTTCGACCGCATGACGTACGTGGACGACGCGATCGCCGCCATCGAGCAGCTGCATCTCGCGCCGGCCGCCGTCATCGGCCACTCCATGGGCGCGCTCACGGCCTGGCAGCTCGCCGCGCGCCGCCCCGACCTGGTCAGCGCCCTGGTCATCTGCGACATGCGGGCATCGGCCCTGGGCGCGGCCTCACAGCGCGAATGGGAGGCATGGTTCCGCTCCTGGCCGGTCCCCTTCGCCACGCTCGCCGACGTCCGCAAGTGGTTCGGCGAGGACGATCCCACGCTGGAGCGGCCGAAGCCGGTGCGCGGCGAGTACTTCGCCGAGGTGATGGCCGAGCGCGGCGACGGCTGGCGCCCGGTCTTCTCCCGCCGCCAGATGCTCGCCGTCCGCGAGGCATGGGTGCACGACGCGCACTGGGAGGAGCTCGCCCAGGTCGAGTGCCCCACGCTGGTCGTCCGCGGCCTGGACGGCGAACTGGGCCGCGCCGAGGCCCAGGAGATGGTCCGCGTCCTCCCTCAGGGCGCCTACGCCGAGATCTCCGACGCCGGCCATCTCCTCCCCTGGGACCGCCCGGACGACTGGCGCCGCGCGCTGGAACCGTTCCTGCACGCGGCGATCCCGACGTGAGCGGCCGGGCGTCCGTCCCTCAGGGGACGGGCGCCCGCCCCCTGAGGGACGGACGCCCACCGACTCTCAGGGTCTATCCCTTGCTCACCGCCACCAGAATCTCCGGCAGCCGGCGGAGGACACCCGGAGCGGTCAGCCGCAGCCCGAGGACGGCCACGACCGCCCCGTACACCGCGCCCACCGGCAGCACCAGCCACAACAGCCCCTGCAGCCCCGCCACATGTAGCGCGACGGTCAGGCCGATGACCGGCAGACACAGCAGACCGCCCATGATCACGCCGACCAGCATGCTGATCCAGGCGATCCCGCCCTGCCCCGGCGCGACGTTCTTGTTGCCGTCGGACGGAATCGAGTACGGGAAACGGACCGAGGCGAACGCCCCCGTCGCCACCAGCGCACCGAGGAGCGCCAGCGCCACCCCGTACACCTCCGGGAAGGCCGCCCAGTCGTCGAGGAGCGCCGCCGAGCCCAACACCACCACCGTCACGTACGGCACCGCGATCACGGCCACTGCCAGCGCCCGCCCGGCCAGCTCCAGGAACGCGTCGCGGCGCGTGGCGAGCGTCGAGGCGACCATCCAGAACGCGGAGGTGTCCTGCCCGAACTGGTTGTACATCTGCAGCCCGAGCAGCCCCGCCGCCCAGCACGCCGTATAGACGCTGCCGCCGCCCTGCAGTGCCGTGACGACCGGGAGGATCAGGCCGACGCCGAGCGCCGCGGCCCAGCCCATCTTCGTCTTCGGGTCGCGCCAGCCGTACAGCAGCGTGCGCCGCATGACCGTACCCGTACGGCCGTCCGGCAGCAGCCGCTCCCAGCCGCCCGCCCGGCCGTCCCGCTTGCGGCCGCTGTCCTTCTCGATGGCCTGCAGGGTGGAGGAGTCGGGCGAGGTCATGACAGTGGTGAGCGTGCGGCTCCACCACCACAGCAGCGCGACGAGCGCCAGCGCCGTCACCGCGAGACCGAACGCCGCGCGCCCGTAGGCGCCCCGGCCCGCCGCGTCCACCGCGTCCACCGCGGAGGCGGGCGGGATCCAGCGCAGCACCGCCGCGGCCGGCTCCAGGGCCGTCAGCCCCTGCGACTGGGCGAGCTTCTGCGCGGCGAGGTTCACGCCCTGCGCGCCGAGCGCGACGAACAGGCCGCTGAGGACGGCGAGATCACGCCCGCGACGGCTGGTCAGCAGCCGTACGTTGGCGGTCGCGACGGCCCGCGCAAGCGCCGCGCACACCAGGACGATCAGCACCGTCGCCACGACCCCGACGACGACCGCGGCCGCACCGCGCGCGACAGCGACCACGGAACCGGCCGCCAGTACGACGGTGAAGACCGGCCCGACGCCGATGAGCGAGGCGATCAGCAGCGAGCCGATCAGCGGCCGGGGCCGCAGCGGCAGCATCACCAGCCGGGTCGGGTCCATCGTCTCGTCCGCCGTCGGGAAGAACAGCGGCATCGCCGCCCACCCGAGCGTGAGGATCGCGGTCAGCAGCACGGCCAGCGCCGGCGCGCCGGACACGCCGCGCAGCAGGATCAGGCCCAGCAGCAGCCCGGCCGCGAACAGCAGCGTGACGGCCATCGAGATGACGTACGCGGCGGTGCGCCCCGGCGACTGCCGCAGCCCGTTCTTCAGGAGGGACAGCTTGAGCCGTACGAAGATGGGCGTGAGGGCCGGGGACGGCGGGGCGGCGGCCGGCGTGCTCACGGGGCGGGTGGCCGTGCTCATCGGGCCCCGCCCCCGCCCAGCCAGTCCAGGTTCTCCCCGGCCCGCGCGCGGCTGCCCGCGCCGACCAGTTCGAGAAACGCGTCCTGCAGCGAAGGCGCGTCCCCGCGCACCTCACCGATCGGCCCATCGGCCCGGATCTTCCCGCCCGCCATGACCGCGACCCAGTCACACAACGACTCCACCAGCTCCATCACATGACTGGAGAAGATGACGGTCGCGCCGGACGCTGTGTAACGCTCCAGTACGCCCCGAATGGTCTGGGCGGACACCGGGTCCACCCCCTCGAACGGCTCGTCCAGAAACAGGATTTCGGGATTGTGCAGCAGGGCGGCCGCCAGCCCGATCTTCTTCCGCATACCGGTCGAGTAGTCCACGACCAGCTTGTTCCGGGCCGCGGACAGATCGAGCACGTCCAGCAGCTGCCCGGCCCGCTTGTCCACCTCGTCGCCGGGCAGCCCCCGCAGACGCCCGATGTACGAGAGAAGTTCGCCGCCCGACAGCCGCTCGAACAGCCGCAGCCCTTCGGGCAGTACCCCGATCCGCGACTTCACGGCCACCGGGTCGCGCCACACGTCGTGGCCGCCGATCTCGACCTGGCCCGCGTCCGGCCGCAGCAGCCCGGTCACCATCGACAGCGTGGTCGTCTTCCCCGCGCCGTTCGGCCCCACGAGCCCGATGAACCGCCCGGCGGGCAACGTCAGATCGATCCCCGCAACCGCGGTGTGATCTCCATACTTTTTCCAGAGGCTGTGGATACGCACCGCCGCCGGCGCCTCCGCCGTGCCAGCCTGTTCCGCAGCACCCGAACTTTCGGTCGTCACTCGGTTCCCCTGTCCTCGGACGTCAAGGCAGGACCCGGTCAAGCCCCCGCCGTTCCCCAACGATATGCCGGGGACGGCAGAGCGAGCCGAACGATGAAGCGACCGCTGCACCACCATGTGCACGAGCCGGGGAGCGGGGGAGGGGG
>NZ_NHSG01000324.1:0-35641 GCF_020024005.1 Streptomyces purpurogeneiscleroticus | reverse complement strand
GTGGGGGGAGGTCACGGGTTCTCCATGGGCGTGTGGTCCAGGACGTGGCCGACGAGGGCGATCAGCGCGTCGAGCGACTGATCGCGGTCGCGGGCGTCGCACAGCACCAGCGGGGTGTCCTCGTGCAGATCGAGGTGGTCGCGCAGGGTCTCGACGGAGTGGTCGGGGGCGTCGGGGAAGGTGTTGACCGCCACCGCGTAACGCAGCCCGGCCTCCTCGATGATGTCCATGACCTCGAAGGAGTCGGCCAGCCTGCGGGTGTCGGCCAGCACCAGCGCGCCGACCGCGCCGCGCGCGATGTCCTGCCACAGCGGCCGGAACCGCTTCTGGCCGGGCGTGCCGAAGAGGTACAGCACCAGGTCGCCCGCGAGCGTGATCCGTCCGAAGTCGATGGCGACGGTGGTCGTGGTCTTCTCGCGGACCCCGGCGAGGTCGTCGACGAACGCGCCGGTCTGCGTCATCACCTCTTCGGTGTGCAGCGGCGGGGTCTCCGACAGGGCCCGGATGAACGTGGTCTTGCCGACCCCGAAGGGTCCCGCGACCAGCAGCTTCACCAGGGTCTGGTCGGTACCGGACAGGTACATGGCGCCGGCGTCGGCGCCCTCGGCGGCGCTGTGCGTGCCGCCCGCCGCGCCGGGGCCCGCGAGTGCTGCGCTAGGACTTGAGAGTGCGGAGTCCATCGAGGACCCTCTCCAGAATCTGCCGGTCGATCTGCTCGGCTTCGGGGATGGGGGAACGGGCGTGCAGGTGCCCGGCGTCGACGAGGTCGGCGACCAGTACCTTCACGACACTGACCGGCAGCCGCAGGTGGGACGCGGTCTCGGCGACGGTCAGCGCGCCCGGCCGCAGCAGCGCGAGGACGCGGAGCGCCTCGGGGCGCAGCCCGGCGGGCGCGGTGACGGTCGCGCCGTACAGCACGGAGAGCCGGTCCAGGGTGTTGCGGCTGGGGCGGGCGCGGCCGCCGGTCGCCAGATAGGCCGGTACGAGACGCCGGTTGCTCTGGCGGGGCGTCATGCGGGCGAACCCGCTTCCCGCGGCGGCGAGCCCATCGCCTTCGCGCCCAGCGTGGCGACCTGGACCTGCATCTGGTGGGAGACCACGCCCATGTTGACGTCAGGACCGGCGAAGACCGCGAGGCAGGTGTTCTCGCCGGCCGGGATGGCGATCACCCAGCCCTCCGCGGACTCCACGACGGTCTGCCGCAGCCGGGCGTCGTCCTGGCCGGCGAACGCGGCGGTCACGGCGCGGCCCGCGCCCTGCAGCGCCGACATCATGGCGGCCACGCCCTCGGCGGCCTCGCGGGCGAGGCCGGGGGAGGAGCCTTCGATGAAGCCGTCGCCGGAGATGACGGCCGCGTGCAGGACGTGCGGCAGCTCCAGCAGCGGTGCCAGCACCCAGGACTGGTCCTGTGTGACGCGGCGGCGGACAGGGGTGCTCATCCTTGGTCGTTCCCTTCGGGGCGCGGAATTCGGTACTCGGCTTCGGCCCGCCCGGAGAGGGTGCCGCTCTGCAGGGCGGCCCAGCGGGTGGCGGACTCCTGCGGGCTGCGCTCGGCGACGGGTTCCGTACGGGGGAGGGGGCGCTCGGGCTCACCGACGGGCCGGCGCCGCCGGCGACGCGGCAGGCCGTCGTCGGGCGCGGGCGCGGGCGCGGGGCCGGAGCCCGGCGCGTGCGTGGTCCCGGACTCCGGCGTGTACGCGGTTTCGGGCTCCCGTGTGTACGCGGGTTCGGACTCGGGCATACGAGCGGACCCGGACTCCGGCGTACGGACGGGTTCGCGCTCGGGCGCACGAGCGGGCGTGTGCTCCGCCGCACCCACCGACGCGGAGCCGACCGCAGACGCGGCAGACGCCCCCGCGATCGGCTCCTGCTCCGGCAGCGACGTGCCCTGTGCCATGCCCTGCGACGCGGTCTGTGCCATGCCCTGCGGTACCCCCAGCGGCGTCGAATGCGCCCGCATCGTCTGCGGCGGCAACGGCGCCATCGCCGACATCGGCTGTGTCGTCTCGTCCAGCAGCGTCAGCAGCGGATCGCCCGGGATGTACACGACGGCCCGGACGCCGCCGTACGGCGAGGACTCGACGTGCACCGTGAAGCCGTACTGGCGCACCAGCTGCCCGACGGCGGCGAATCCGGACCTCGGCGGGTCGCCCAGCTCCGTGAACAGCACCTGATCCCCACCGCTCAGCAGCCGCGTCGCGTACGCGATTTCATCGGCGTGCATGCCGATGCCGTAGTCGTCGACGATGACGGACGCGCCGCGGTTGCCCTGCTGGAGCGTGACGACGACGGGCAGTTCGTGGTGGGAGTGGTGCAGCGCGTTGGCCAGCAGTTCGGTGAGCGCGATGGCGACCGGCTCGACGGCGCGCGCGGCCACGCCCACCGGGTCCCGCAGCAGATTGCTGACCTGGATGCGTTCGTACCCGCGCAGCCGCGACATCGCGCCGACGACGAGGTCGGCGAGGTGCGAGTCGTCGCGGGTCAGCCCCGGCCAGGCGCCGCAGACCACGCCGGTGGTCTGCACCCGGCGCAACGCCTGCTCGTTGAGGAAGTCGGCCTGCAGCAGGTCCTGCGCGACGGCCTGGTCGTCGTACCGGTGCTGCATCTCCTGGAGCAGCGTCTGCAGCCGGTACAGCAGCGCCTGGATGGTGGTCGTGGCGCCGCGCATCGTGGCCTGCGCCGCCTCGTCGACCCTGGTGCGTTCCTTGGCGACCGCCTGCGTGAGCTGGTCCATCGCCGAGGTCAGCGAACGGTCCACGTCGGTACCCGTGAAGCGGGGGTCGCGCAGCCCGCGGACGGCGACGTGCGGGTGGGCCAGCGAGGTGGCGAGGTCGGGCAGCCGGGCCTCGGCGAGGTGCCGGAGTTCGTCCTCCGTGGCGCGGAGTTGGGCGGCGAGCTCGGCGTGGCCGCGCTCGGCGGCGGTGGCGCGGGCCTCGGCCGTGGCCAGGTGTCGGCGCAGGGCCTGACTTCCCTGCCGGGCCCGGACCAGGAAGAGGATCATCACCACCGCGGCGGCCGTTCCCGCGCTCAGGCACCACAACAGTGTCGCCGGTATGGAAGTCATCGAGGTCCTCGTGTGGGGGGTGGCTTGGCGACATCGAACGAACACGTGATCGCCGCCGCGATGTTACCCACGGAGTGACCATTTGCACGGCTGAGTGGGAAAGCGAAATTCCGTGTCGGACAAGATCACTCCGCTTTACCCGCGGTCACGCCGGATACACCCGGAATGTCGCGCCTCACTTGTGAACTACCGTGAAGCACCCACCAGTTGACTCGCCGAGCGGCAAGTCCGTCTATCCCCCCGCGAGTTGGTCCGACCGGTCCGCATACCGCTCCCGCAGCGCGCCCTTCAGCACCTTGCCCAGCGGTCCGCCGCGCGGCAGTTCGGCCGCGATCTCCAGTTGCTCCGGCAGCTTCTGCGTCATCAGCCCGGCCTGCCGCAGATGGCCCGTCAACTCCCCCAGGGTAAGCGCCGGTCGGCTTGGTTCCGCGAGCGTGACCACCGCGCACACCCGCTCCCCGCGCTCCCGGTCCGGCAGTCCGATGACCGCCGCCTCCGCCACGGCCGGATGCTCCCGCACCAGATCCTCGACCTCCTGCGCCGAGATGTTCTCACCCTTGCGGATGATGATGTCCTTCAGCCGCCCGGTCAGGACGAGGTGTCCGTCCGTACGTAGAAACCCCAGGTCACCGGTGTGGAACCAGCCGTCCGCATCGAACGAGGCGGCCGTCAGCGCCGGGTCCGTGTACCCCTGGCAGACCATCGGCCCCTTGAGCGTCACCTCGCCCGGCTCCCCGGCCGGC
The DNA here is from genome assembly GCF_020024005.1 of Streptomyces purpurogeneiscleroticus. Taxonomy (NCBI): domain Bacteria; kingdom Bacillati; phylum Actinomycetota; class Actinomycetes; order Kitasatosporales; family Streptomycetaceae; genus Streptomyces; species Streptomyces purpurogeneiscleroticus. The sequence continues at coordinate 31,834 of NZ_NHSG01000324.1, read as the reverse complement.
AGCGCCCGCCCGTCCGGCCCGGCGATCCGCACCTCGGCGCCGGCCACCGGCCGCCCCACCGTCCGCGACAGCTGCTCGTCGGTGTCGTACGGGGTACCCATCGCGATCATCGGGCACTCGGTCATGCCGTACCCGTGCAGCACGGCGCACCCCAGTTCGCGGCCCGCCTCGAAGTACAGCTCCGGCGGCAGCGGCGCACCCCCGCCGGACAGCAGCCGCAGGGAGGGGATCAGCTTCCCGTCGTGCCCGCGCCGCCGAGACTCCTCCAGAAATGCCTGGTAGAAGGCGGTGCTGCCGCCCGCCATGGTGACACCGAGCCGGGCGTACGTGTCCGCGGCAGCGCCCGGCGCGAACGTCTCCACCACCACCGCGGGAAAGCCGCTCACCAGCATCGCGATGACGTAGTCCGGCCCGGCGATGTGCGCATACGGGAAGGCGATCGACCCGATGTCCGCCGCCGACATCTCCAGCGCGGTCGCCAGGCCCACGCCGCCCGCGATCAGCGAGGCGTCCGTGTGCCGCACGCCCTTCGGGGCGGCCGTCGTCCCGGAGGTGTAGTAGATCCAGCCGCCCCGCTCCTGGTCCGCGGTGAAGCCGGGGAGCGTGGCCGGGTCGCCGTCCGGGAGCCCCGCCCCGCCGCCCACGGTGATCACCCGCGTCCCGTCCGGCGCCGCCTTGCGGGCCATCGCCGTGAAGTCGACGTCCCGCCACACCCCCGGTACCAGCACGAACTCCGCGTCTGAAGCGGCGAGTACGTACCCGACCTCGCGCTCCCGGTGCAGATGGACGATCGGTATCTGCACGGCGCCCAGCCGGGCCAGCGCGAGCGAGGCGAGCACCGTGCCGACCCGGGTCGGCAGCTGCCACGCGACCCGCGTCCCGGCCCCGATGCCCAGCTCCCGGAAGCCGGCCGCGGCGCGCAGCGCCCGCTCGCGCGCCTCCCCGAAGGTGACCGTCCGCCCGTCCGGCTCGTAGAACATGACCGCGTCCGCCGACGCGGCGGCCCGGTACTCCACCAGCTCCCAGAGCGTACGTATCCGACCGGACTCATACACGGCGCGCCTCCCGGCGGTGGGCGGGACGGAACGGGATGTGGCGCGACTGTAGCAGTGAGCTGACGGGGCGTCAGGTAGTCGTCGGGTACCGAGTGCCCGGACGCTGTCCGGACACGCCGCAGGGACCGGCTTCGACGGCATCCCCTCCGTGCCGTCGAGGCCGGCCCCTGCGATCCCCCGGGTGGTGGCTCAGCGGGCCGTGCGCGTGATCAGTGTTCGAGCTTCGGCTCGGCGATCGGCCGGTGGCTGTCCTGCGGCGCGATCGTGCCGTCGCCGGCAACCGGCCGCTGGCCCTCCTGCGCGGCCAGTACCTCGTCGCCGATGACGGGCCGGTGGCTGTCCATGGTGACGAGCTCGTCACCGATGATCGGCCGGTGGCTGTCGAGCGGCTTGATGATGTCCTGGTCGTCGGTCTGCGGAGCCTTCTTCTCGGTGTTCACAGTGATCAACTCCTGTGTATGGGCGCTTGCGGTCCACCGCCCGGCGACTCCCCCGTGGGTCGCCGGACGGATGGACCAGGCCGAACACCATTACGGTGGGGCCGCGTCACCGAGCCGCTTGCCCCCCGAGGCGGCGGTTCGGTACGTAGAAGAGTGACGCGCCGCGATGAACGATCGATAAACGGCGACGATTACCTCGCTGACCTGCGGCGATGGTGTCGCCGAGCTACCGGGGACGGTCTCACCGGCCCCCGGTGACGGTCTCAGCGCCGCTCGGTGACAGCCGGTCAGGCGACCGCGGCCGGCGCCAGGAGCTGCTGCACCTGGGCGCTCTCCGCCGCTCCGAGGCGCTCGTAACTGGACAGCGCCTCCTGCCAGCAGACCCGGGCCCGCCCGGTGTGCCCGACCTGGCTCAGCGCACGCCCCAGCGTGGTCAGCGCGTTGGCGCGCCAGAGCTCGCCGCCGACGCCGCGCAGCGCGGTCAGCGCCTGCTCGGCGTAGTTGGCGGCGCGCGCCGGGCGCTGGCCCGCGAGATCGACCTCGGCCAGCCGGAAGTACGTCATGCCCTCCCAGAACGGCTGCCGGCTGTCCTGGAAGATGGTGAGCGCGGCGTTCAACTGCTGTGCCGCGTCCTCCAGGCGCCCGGCCGCGGTGAAGGCGAGCGCCAGCGCGTACATCCCGTTGGCGAGCCGCCGGGTGGCGCCGATTCTGCGGTAGATCGCGACGCCTTCCTCGGCCAGCCCTATGGCGCTGTCCACCCGGCCGGTGTCCAGGTGGACCCGCGAGAGGTTGCACAGCGCGCTCGCCTCGGACTGCTGGTTGCGGTCGTCGCGGAACGCGATCAGCGCCTGGCTGAGGTACGCCTCGGCGTCCGCGTGCCGCCCCTGGGCGCCCGCGATGATGCCGCGGTCGTTGGGCGCGTAGGACGAGGAGATCGGGTCGTTCGTCGCGAGCCCGAGGAGCATCGCCGACTTGGCGTGCTCGTCGGCGTCGTCCAGCCGCCCGGCCAGGGTGCGGATGTAGGCGAGCGAGGTGTGGATACGGGCCTGGGCGTGCTGGTCGCCGAGGGCGCGGGCGGCGGCGAGCAGCGTCGTATTGGCCTGGTCGTGCTGGCGCGCGTCGGCGCCGGACTCGGCCAGGTCCTTGGTGAGCAGGAGCAGATCGGCGGCGCGGCGCACGGTGTCGGCGCCGGTGGACTGCTGGGCGCAGGCCAGCAGGCAGCCCGCCTCGCTGAACAGCCACTCCAGCGCCACCGCGCGGTCCTCGAACGCCAGCCCCGGATAGCTGGTGTGCTCCATGTGGTCCACGAGGCGGTCGCCGGGGCGCTCCAGGGCGTACATCCGGGCCGCCGAGGCCAGGTAGAAGTCCAGCAGCCGGGAGAGGGCCGCGGCGCGCTCGGAGGGCGGGTGCTCGTCGCGCTCGGCGCAGGCACGCGCGTAGAGCCGGACCAGGTCGTGGAAGCGGTAGCGGCCGGGGGCCGCCGATTCGAGGAGCGAGGCGTCGACCAGGGACTCGATCAGCTCTTCGGCCGCGTCGACGTCCATGTCCAGCAGCGCGGCGGCCGCGCAGAGGGAGATGTCCGGCCCGTCGGCCAGCCCCAGCAGCCGGAACGCGCGGGCCTGTGCCGGCTCCAACTGCCCGTAACCCAGCTCGAAGGTAGCCTTCACGGCCAGGTCGCCGGCGCGCAGCTCGTCCAGCCTGCGGCGCTCGTCGGCGAGCTTGCGGGCCAGTACGGACACGGTCCACGTGCGGCGCGAGGCGAGGCGGGAGGCGGCGATACGGATGGCCAGCGGCAGGAAGCCGCAGGCGCCGACGACGTCCATGGCGGCCTTGCGCTCGGCGCCGACCCGCTCCTCGCCGACGATGCGGGTGAAGAGGGTGAGGGCTTCCTCGGGGCTCATCACGTCGAGGTCGATGAGGTGCGCGCCGGCCAGGTCGATCATGCGCGCGCGGCTGGTGATCAGCGCGGCGCAGCCCTCCGTACCGGGCAGCAGCGGCCGTACCTGGGCGGCGTCCCGCGCGTTGTCCAGCAGCGCGAGCACCCGGCGCCCGGCGAGCGTGGAGCGGTACAGCGCGGCCCGCTCCTCCGCGCCGTCGGGGATGGAGGAGTCCGGTGTGCCGAGCGCGCGGAGGAAGGCGCCCAGCACGGCCTCCGGCTCGGCGGGGGTGTGGCCCGCGCCCTGCAGGTCGACGTAGAGCTGACCGTCGGGGAAGTGCTCGCGCGCCGCGTGCGCCACATGGACGGCCAGCGTGGTCTTGCCGACGCCGCCGATGCCGGTGAGCGCGGAGACGGCCATGACGCTGCCCTCGGCCGTGGCGAGCTGCTGGCCGAGCTCCGCGACGAACGCGGCGCGCCCGGTGAAGTCCGCGACGGTGGCCGGGAGCTGTTGGGGGCGCAGCACGGCGGGGTCCGCGCCGGCGCGCTCCTCCTCCGGCGGCGGGCTGGGCGCCTCCAGGCCGGCGTCGGCGCGCAGGATGCGCTGGTGCAGTTCGGCGAGCGAGGCGCACGGGTCGACGCCCAGTTCGGCGTCGAGCAGACGGCGGGTATCGGCATAGACGGCCAGCGCTTCGGCCTGCCGTCCGGAGCGGTACAGCGCGAGCATGAGGAGCTCGCGGAGCCGTTCACGCAAGGGGTGGGCGGCCGTGAGGGCGGTCAGTTCGGAGACCGCCTCGGCGTGGTTGCCGAGGTCCAGGTCGAGGTCGAGGCGGGTCTCGGTGAGGGAGAGCCGCCACTCCTCCAGGCGGGTGCGCTGGTTCTCCGCGTAGGGGCCGGGAACGTTCGCCAGCGGTTCGCCGTTCCACAGGACGAGGGCGGCATCCAGCAGGTCACGGGCGCGGCAGCGGTCGCCGCTCGCGCGGGCCTTCTCGGCCTCGGCCGCGAGTGCCTCGGCGCGGTCCAGGTCGAGGTCGAGCGCGTCCGGCCGGCCGGAGCGAAGGGCGTAGCCGCCGGACTCGCTGACCAGCGCGTCCGCGTCGTCGCCCAGCGCCTTGCGCAGCCGGGAGGCGTAGGTCCGCAGCGCCGCGAGCGCGGCGTGCGGGGGCTCGTCGCCCCAGATGGCGTCGACCAGTTCGGCGGCGGTGGCGGTGCGGCCGCCGCGCAGCAGCAGGGCGGCGAGCAGGGCGCGCTGCTGCGGGGTGCCAGCCGCGAGCGGGGTGCCGTCCCGCCAGGCCCGTACAGGACCGAGCACGGTGAAGCGGAGCTGCCGCGGCCCCTGCCCCGGACTCTCGTCCATGGTGTCCCCCTGCCTGTGCATCTCGTTCGCATCGGCCAGTCTGCCTTGTCGGCGGCCCCTGCGTCAGTAGGGGTCAGGTCTGTGCACAATCCCTTCTCTTGTGATCCGGCGGGCGTTACCACGGCCCCGGAGGAGGGCCGTCCGCTTCTTTGTAGCCGAAGAGCGGTCGACGGCATAGCTGACGGGTCGTCAGTTCGGCGCTACCGTGAGGCACATGGCGATGGACACGGCAACCACACAGCCATCGGGCGCCCCGGCGCCGGACGCGGCGGAGACCTTTCCCAGGATCATCTCGGTGGACGACCACACGGTGGAGCCGCCGCACGTCTGGCGGGACCGGCTGCCCGCCAAGTACCACGACACCGGGCCGCGCGTGGTGCGTGCGCCCCTGAGGGAGATGACCTTCGTGGGCGGGAAGTTCGCCCCGAAGATGGGCGCACCGGGCGACGACGGCCCGCTCGCCGACTGGTGGATCTACGAGGACCTGCACCGCCCGCTGACCCGACTGGACACCGCGGTCGGCTACTCCCGGGACGAGATCAGACTGGAGGGGATCACGTACGAACAGATGCGTCCCGGTTCGTACCGCGTCCCGGACCGGCTGGCGGACATGGACGTCAACCACGTCCAGTCCGCCCTCTGTTTCCCCACCTTCCCGCGCTTCTGCGGCCAGACGTTCACCGAGGCCAAGGACCGTGAGCTGGGACTGCTGGGCGTGCGTGCGTACAACGACTGGATGGTGGAGGAGTGGTGCGGCCCCGAGGCGCGCGGCCGGCTCATACCGCTCACCCTCATTCCCCTGTGGGACGCGGAGCTGGCGGCCGAGGAGGTGCGGCGCAACGCGGCGCGCGGCGTGCGCGCGGTCTGCTTCAGCGAGATCCCGCCGCACCTCGGCCTGCCCAGCATCCACACCGATTACTGGGACCCCTTCCTGCGGGCCTGCGACGAGACCGGCACGGTCATCGCCATGCACATCGGCTCGTCGTCGAGGATGCCGTCCACCTCGGCGGACGCGCCGCCCGCCGTCGGCTCCACGATCACCTTCGCCAACTGCTGCTTCTCGATGACCGACTGGCTCATGAGCGGCAAGTTCGACCGCTTCCCGAACCTGCGGATCATGTACGCGGAGGGCCAGATCGGCTGGATCCCGTACATCCTGGAGCGCGCCGACGTGGTCTGGGAGGAGAACCGCGCCTGGGGCGGCGTCGCCGACAAGGTCCACCGGCCGCCCTCCGAACTCTTCGCCCAGCACGTCCACGGCTGCTTCTTCGACGACGCGTTCGGCCTGCAGAACCTCGGCGCCATCGGGGTGGGCAACGTCCTGTACGAGACGGACTACCCGCACTCCGACTCCACCTGGCCGAAGTCCAAGGAGGTAGGCGAGGCCCAGATGGGCCACCTGGCCCCGGACGTCGTCGAGCGCATCGTGCGCGGCAACGCCATCGAGCTGCTGGGCCTGACGGCGGACGGCCTGTGGGCGGGGGCGGGGGCCTGATGGTGTGGGCGCCGGAGCCGGGCCGGCTCGTGTATGGCATGCAGCTGCCCGTCCAGTCGCAGAGCACGCTGTACGCCGAGTCCTGGGAGGCGGGGGCCGGGCCGCGCGATCTTGTGGAGATCGCCATGGCCGCCGACCGGCACGGCTTCGCCTATGTGGCGTGCTGCGAGCATGTGGCGATCCCGCGCCGGCTGGCCGGGGCGATGAGCACGGTCTGGTACGACCCGGTGGCCACGCTCGCGCATCTCGCGGCCGTGACCGAGCGCGTGCGGCTGCTGAGCCATGTCGCCGTGGTCGGGCTGCGGCATCCACTGCTCACGGCGAAGCAGTACGCCACCTTGGACCGGCTCTCCGAGGGGCGGCTGATCCTCGGCGTGGGTGCCGGGCACGTACAGGAGGAGTTCGAGGCGCTGGGGGTGGACTTCGAGCGGCGGGGGGCCGTGCTGGACGAGACGGTCGACGCTCTGAAAACGGCCCTCGGACCCGAGGAGTTCCCGGTGTTCGCGGGGGAACGATTCTCCTTCGAGGGGCTGGGCCAGGCCCCGCGGCCCGTACAGACGCCCCGCCCGCCGCTCTGGGTCGGCGGCTCCTCACCCGCCGCCGTGCGCCGGGCCGCCGAGCGGGGCGACGGCTGGCTCCCGCAGGGCGACCGCAGGGACCGGCTGCCCGGGCAGATCGCCAGGCTGCGGGCGCTGCGCGAGAAGGCGGGCGTGCGCGAGCCGCTGGTGATCGGCGCGATCGCCGAGCCGCTGTACGTGGGGGAGCCCGGCTGGGACACCGGCAAGTGGACGCTCACCGGCCCGCCGGAACGTATCGCCGCCTCGCTGCGGGAGTACGCGGCCATCGGCGTGCACCAGCTCCAGATCCGCTTCCGCAGCCGCAGCCGCGCCGAGCTGACCGATCAGATGGCGGCCTTCGGGACGGACGTGGCCCCGCTGCTCACCAGTTGAACCGACACAAGGCGTACCGAGGCGTACCGATGCGCACCGAGGGAGCAGGCATGGGCAAGCTCGACGGGCGGGTCGTCGTGATCACCGGCGCCGCACGCGGACAGGGGGAGCAGGAGGCGCGGCTGTTCGTGGCCGAGGGTGCCCGGGTCGTCCTCGCGGACGTGCTGGACGGGCAGGGCCGGGCGCTGGCGGCGGAGCTCGGCGATGAGGCCGCGCTGTACGTACATCTGGACGTGTCCAGCGAGGACGACTGGACGGCCGCCGTGGCCGCCGCCAAGGACGCCTTCGGCGGGATCGACGGGCTGGTCAACAATGCCGGGATCCTCCGCTTCAACGAGCTGGTCGCGACGCCGCTCGACGAGTTCCAGCAGGTCGTCCAGGTCAACCAGGTCGGCTGCTTCCTCGGGATGCGTACCGTCGCGCCGGAGATCGCGGCGGCCGGCGGCGGCACGATCGTCAACACGGCCTCGTACACCGGCCTCACCGGCATGGCGCTCGTCGGCGCCTACGCCGCGAGCAAGCACGCCGTGCTCGGGCTGACCCGGGTCGCCGCGCTGGAGCTGGCGCCCCGCGGTATCCGGGTGAACGCGGTGTGCCCGGGCGCCGTGGACACCCCGATGACCAACCCGGCCGCGCTCGACCCGGCGGCCGACCCGGCCGCGTCCCAGCAGGCGGTGGACGCGCTCTACCGGAAGCTCGTGCCGATGGGGCGCGCCGGCCGGCCCGAGGAGGTCGCGGCCCTGGCGCTCTTCCTGTCCTGCGCGGACTCCTCGTACATCACCGGGCAGCCGTTCGTCGTGGACGGCGGGTGGCTGGCGGGCGTCAGCCTTTTCTGAAGCGGTTCTGACGCGCCATCAGGTATTGACCGGTCCGGCCGCCGGTGGGACAGTCGGCGGCATCCGATCTGACGCTGCGTCAGATGATCAGGGAGGGCAGACCCCTTGGAATTCGGGCTCTTTGTACAGGGATACGTCCCGGCGGCGCGCGCCAAGGCCGACCCCGAGGCGGAGCACAAGGCACTGATCGAGGAGACCGAGTACGTCATCCAGGCGGACCGCTCCGGCTTCAAGTACGCCTGGGCCTCCGAGCACCACTTCCTGGAGGAGTACTCCCACCTCTCCGCCAACGACGTCTTCCTCGGCTACCTCGCACACGCCACCGACCGCATCCACCTCGGCTCCGGCATCTTCAACCCGCTCGCCCCGGTCAACCACCCCGTCAAGGTCGCCGAGAAGGTCGCCATGCTCGACCACCTCTCCGGCGGACGCTTCGAGTTCGGCTCCGGGCGCGGCGCGGGCAGCCACGAGATCCTGGGCTTCATGCCGGGCGTCACCGACATGAACCACACCAAGGAGCTCTGGGAGGAGACCATCGCGGAGTTCCCCAAGATGTGGCTCCAGGACGAGTACGTGGGCTTCAAGGGCAAGCACTGGGAGCTGCCGCCCCGCAAGGTCCTGCCCAAGCCGTACGGGAAGGCCCACCCGCCCATGTGGTACGCCGCGGGCTCCCCCTCCTCGTACGCCATGGCCGCCAAGAAGGGCCTCGGCGTCCTCGGCTTCAGCGTCCAGAAGGTCTCCGACATGGAATGGGTCCTGGAGTCCTACAAGTCGGCGGTCAAGGACGCCGAGCCGGTCGGCGCGTTCGTCAACGACAACGTGATGGTCACCTCCACCGCGATCTGCGCCGAGACGCACCAGAAGGCCGTAGAGATCGCCGTCAACGGCGGCCTCAACTACCTCCAGTCCCTGCTCTTCCGCTACCACGACACCTTCCCGCGGCCCGAGGGCATACCGGAGTGGCCCGACCTCCTCCCCGAGTACACCGAGGAGCTCATCGAGCTGCTGATCGCCGAGGAGCTGATGATCTGCGGCGACCCGGACGAGGTGCTGCGGCAGTGCAAGCGCTGGGAACAGGCCGGCGCCGACCAGCTCTCCTTCGGCCTGCCCGTCGGCATCTCCCGCGAGGACACCCTCACCACGATCGAGCTGATCGGCGAGCACGTCATCCCGAAGATCGACACGGACCCGGTGCACCGCACCACGCGCTTCCGCCGGGCGGCCGGCTGACCACCCGCGTCTGAGAGGAGTACCGGCACCATGCTCGACCACCTGATCAAGGGCGCGACCGTCGTGGACGGCACGGGCGCACCCTCGTACGCCGCGGACGTCGGCATCCGGGACGGCCGCATCGCCGTACTCGCCGAGCCGGGCGCGGTCGCCGAACCGGCCCGTACGGCCGAGGACGCCGAAGGACTCGTCCTCGCACCGGGTTTCATCGACCCGCACACGCACTACGACGCGCAGCTCTTCTGGGACCCTTACGCCACCCCGTCCATGCACCACGGCGTGACGACGGTCGTGGGCGGCAACTGCGGCTTCACCCTCGCACCCCTGCACCCCGGCCGCCCCGAGGACGCCGACTACACCCGGCGGATGATGAGCAAGGTCGAGGGCATGTCCCTGGTCGCGCTGGAGGAGGGCGCGCCCTGGAACTGGCACACCTTCGGTGAGTACCTCGACGCGCTGGACGGCCGGACCGCCGTCAACGCCGGCTTCATGGTCGGCCACTGCGCGCTGCGCCGCCACGTCATGGGCGCCGACGCCATCGGCGGACAGCCCACCCCCGAGCAGCTCCAGGAAATGCTGCGCCTCTTCCACGAGGCGATGGACGCGGGCGCCTGGGGCCTGTCCACCACCCAGTCCTCCTCGCACTCCGACGGCGACGGTGCGCCCGTCGCCTCCCGGCACGCCGGCCCCGACGAACTGCTCGCCCTCTCCCGCGCGGTCGCCGACCACGAAGGCACCCAGCTGGAGGCCATCGTCGCCGGCTGCCTCGACCAGTTCTCGGACGCCGAGGTCGACCTGTTCGTCGCCATGTCCGCAGCCGCCGGACGGCCGCTGAACTGGAACGTCCTCACCATCGACGCGGCCGTACCGGAACGGGTGCCGCGCCAGCTCCTCGCCAGTGAACGGGCGCGCAAGGAAGGCGGCCGGATCGTCGCCCTCACCATGCCCATCCTCACCCCCATGAACATGTCCCTGGGCACCTTCTGCGCCCTCAACCTCATCCCGGGCTGGGGCGACATCCTCGGCCTTCCCGTGCCCGAACGCCTCGCCAAGCTGCGCGACCCGGCCGTACGCGAGGAGATGCTGCGCCGCGCGAACAGCAAGGAGGCGGGCGTCTTCCGGCGGCTGGCCCACTTCGACCGGTACGTCATCGGTGACACCTACTCGGCCGCCAACGAAGGGCTCACCGGCCGCGTCGTCCGCGACATCGCCGCCGAACGCGGCCAGGACCCCTTCACCTGCCTCGTCGAGATCTGCGCCGCCGACGACCTCCGTACCGTCCTGTGGCCCATGCCCACCGACAACGACCCCGCCAGCTGGGAGCTGCGCCGGGAGACCTGGGAACACGAGGACGTCCTCCTCGGCGGCTCCGACGCGGGCGCCCACCTGGACCGGATGTGCGGCGCGCCGTACACCACCCGCTTCCTCGGCGACTGCCTGCGCGGGCGCCGGCTCGTCGGCCTGGAACGCGCCGTGAAGATGCTCACCGACGACCCGGCGCGCCTCTTCGGGCTGCGCGACCGCGGCCGGATCGCCGAGGGGTACCACGCCGACCTGGTCCTCTTCGACCCCGAACGGATCGACGCGGGGCCCGCCACCCTCGTCCACGATCTGCCCGGGGACAGTCCACGGCTCGACTCGCGGGCGCTGGGCGTGGTGAGCGTACGCGTCAACGGCGTACAGACCCTGCGCGACGATGTGCTGACCGGGGCCGTACCGGGCACGGTGCTGCGCTCCGGGCGGGACACCGAGACGGTGAGCACCCGGTGACGGGGGAGGAGCGGCTGTTCATCGGGGGCCGGTGGGTGGCCCCGGAGCTGGGCCACTACGAGGTGACCGACCCGGCCACCGAGGAGGTCGTCGGGCTCGCCCCCGAGGCGAGCCGGGAACAGGTGTACGCGGCGGCCGCGGCGGCCCGTGAGGCGTTCGAGAGCTGGTCGCGCACCGCCCCCGAAGAGCGCGCCCGGATCCTCGCCCGTACCGCGGAGATCATCCGGGACCGCGCCGGGCCGTACGCCGACCTGGCCCGCGCCGAGTCCGGCGCCACCACCGCCACCGCACGCGGCATGCAGGTCGCGGTGGGCGCCGCGCGCTTCGACCGGTACGCGCGCGGCGCCCTGGAGCCGGTCGAGGAGCCCCTGCCGCCGCAGATCAACGAGGCCGGGCCGATGGGCAAGGCAGGCGTCCTCGGCGCGCTCGCCGTCCGGCGGCCGGTCGGCGTCGTCACCTGCATCACCTCCTACAACAACCCCTGGGCCAACCCGGCGGGCAAGATCGCGCCCGCCCTCGCCATGGGCAACACCGTCGTCGTCAAGCCCGCGCCGCAGGACCCGCTGTCGGTCTTCCGGATGGCGGAGGCCCTGGCGGCGGCCGGGGCGCCGCCGGGCGTGGTGAACGTGGTGACCGGCTCGCGCCCCGAAGCGGGCGAGGCGGCGGTCGAGGCGCCGGACGTCGACATGGTCAGCTTCACCGGCAGTACGGCGGTCGGCCGGGCCATCGCGGAGGTGTGCGGCCGCGGCATGAAACGCCGGCTGATGGAGCTGGGCGGCAAGGGCGCAGCCCTCGTCTTCGACGACGCCGACCTGGCGGCGGCCGTCGCCGGCATCGGCACCACCTTCTCCTTCTACAGCGGCCAGATCTGCACCGCGCCTACGAGGGTGCTCGCCCAGCGCGGCGTGTACGAGCGGCTGGTCGAGGGGCTCGCGCGGTACGCCGGGGCCCTGAAGGTCGGCGATCCGCGCGCCAAGGACACGGTCGTCGGGCCGGTCATCTCGGCGGCGCACCGCGACCGCGTCGAGGCGTACGTCGCGCTCGGCCGCAAGGAAGGCGCCCGGCTGGTCACCGGCGGCGAGCGGCCGGCGCTCGACCGCGGCTGGTACGTCGCCCCCACCCTCTTCGCCGACTGCACCCCCGACATGCGCGTCGTCCGCGAGGAGATCTTCGGCCCGGTCGTCTCCGTCCTCCCCTTCGACGACGAGGAGGAGGGCATCGCGCTCGCCGACGACAGCGAGTACGGACTGATCGACTACGTCTGGTCCGGCGACGTGGCCCGCGCCTTCCGGGTCGCGCGCCGGCTGCGCGCGGGAGGCGTCGGCATCAACACCGTGGGCCGCAACATGGAGGCCCCCTTCGGAGGCTTCAAACAGAGCGGCGTGGGCCGCGACGTCGGCTCCTACGCCCTGCGCGCGTACAGCGAACTCCAGTCGCTCGTCTGGCCCGGGTGAGCCGTACGGATGGCCTGGGTGAGCGGTACAAAGGCCCGCCGAGTCCGGATAGCGGACAGCCGAGGGAAAATTTTGAATGCCATCAAAACGGACACGGCTGCGGTTCCCGTAATCCGGTTCTCAACTATTGGACCTTGCTGTTACGTGGTGATGCGCGCATGAAGCCTGTTGATTGATAGGCGCTCTTCTTGATTCCCCTTCGCATGCAAGGTTCAGGCTGCGGAGTTCGATCATCCGGATACGAATACAGCAGGGCTTAACGTCCTGTTCATGGTTCAGGTAGACCCCCGGCTTCCGGCCGGAGACACGGTGACGAGCGTCAATGGCGACGCATCGGGCGGTACCCGAAGCAAGGGCCTCAGCGGTAACTCCGTCGGCCTGCTCGGCAGTGCCGTCATCGGTGTGTCCACCGTCGGCCCCGTCTACTGCCTCACCTCGACCCTCGGTCCCACCGTGGGTGAGGTCGGCCTCCAGATGCCCGCCGTCTTCCTTGCGGGCTTCCTGCCGATGCTGCTGGTCGCGTTCGCGTACCGCGAGCTCAACAAGGCCGTGCCGGACTGCGGTACCTCCTTCACCTGGACGGTGAAGGCGTTCGGGCCGCGCGTCGGCTGGATGTGCGGCTGGGGCCTGGTGATCGCGACGATCATCGTGCTCTCCAACCTCGCCGGCGTCGCCACCTCCTTCTTCTACCTCCTCCTCGGACAGCTCACGGGCAGCGACTCCATAGCGGCGCTGGACGGCAACAAGCCCGTCCACGTCCTGACCTGCCTGGCCTTCGTCGCCATCGCCACCGCGATCAGCTACCGCGGCGTGACCACCACCAAGGGCCTGCAGTACGCGCTGGTCGGCCTGCAGCTCGCCGTACTGGTCGTCTTCGTCGCCATGGCGGTCGTGAAGGCCAGGACCGGCGACTTCACCGGCTCCATCGACTTCCAGTGGTCCTGGATGAACCCCTTCGAGGTGAAGTCCTTCGCGTCCTTCACCGCCGGACTCTCCCTCTCGATCTTCATGTTCTGGGGCTGGGACACCTGCCTCACCGTGAACGAGGAGACCTCGGGCAGCGAGAAGACCCCCGGCCGTGCCGCGATGCTGGCCATGGTCGTGCTCATCGGCTGCTACCTGACCACCGCGGTGGCCGCGCAGATGTTCTCCGGCGTCGGCACCAAGGGCCTGGGCCTGGGCAACCCCGACACCTCCGACAACGTCTTCGCCGCCCTCGCCGGGCCGGTCATGGGCTCCGCCCTCGGCGTGCTGCTCTTCGTCGCCGTGCTCGCCTCGGCCGCCGCCTCCCTGCAGACCACGTTCATCCCGGTCGCCCGCACGGTCCTGGCGATGTCGACGTACGAGGCGCTGCCCGCCTCCTTCGCCCGCATCCACCCGCGCTTCCAGTCCCCGGGCCGGGCCACCGTCGCGGCAGGCATCGCCACCGGCGCCTTCTACGCCGTGATGACCTTCCTCAGCGAGAACGTCCTCGTCGACACGATCTACGCCCTCGGCCTCATGATCTGCTTCTACTACGCGATCACGGCCTTCGCCTGCGCCTGGTACTTCCGCGCCGAGCTGCGCAACTCCGCCCGCGACATGGTCTTCAAGGGCGTCTTCCCGTTCCTCGGCGGCCTGCTGCTCACCGGCGTCTTCGTGAAGACCCTCATCGACATCTGGGACCCGGCCTACGGCACCGGCAGCTCCGTCTTCGGCATCGGCTCGGTCTTCGTCATCGGCGTCGGCCTCCTCGCCCTCGGCCTGGTCATCATGCTGGTGATGCAGCGCCGCAGCCCGGCGTTCTTCCGGGGCGAGGTGCTTACCCGGAGCACCCCGGCCCTGGTCGTCGAGGACTGACCGGACGGACGCCTGATCCGAGCGCACGGGGCCCTGCGGGCCCCGTAGCGCCTTCCCGGGCCGGTCAGGGCCGGCCGAGGAACACCGGATTGGTGAGGGCCGCCATCGAGCCCGGCAGGCCCTCGGCGGTCGCCGGGTGCCGGACCTCGGCCCGTACGTACGCGGCGTTGTCGGGGGTGGTCCTCCAGCTGACCGTGCCGGCGCCGGACGCGGGCAGCGCGGCCGTGTACCGCAGCCCCTGATCGGTCACGAAGCGGACCGTGCAGCCGGGGGCGCCTGACACCTCCAGGCGGGCGGTCACCGGGGACGCACGGTCCACCCGGAGGCGCTCGCCGATGCCCGCGTGCTCGCCGCGCCCGCCGGTGACCGAGAACGCCAGCTCGACCTTCGCGGACTCGGCGATCCATACCCGCCCGGCACGGATGCCGGACTGGATGGCCTGCCGGGAGAGATCCTCGGCGAGGACGACCGTCTGCGGGAGGCCGACGACGTCGGGGTCGCGGTGCGCGTCGCTGTGGCCGACGGCCGGGAGCCAGTCGCCGCGGCCCTGCGCATGGGCGACGAGCGTGTTGTCCCACTCGGCGAGCGTGACCTCGTCGTCGGGCGTGTACGGGCCGTTCCACACCTCCACCGCGTCGGCCTCGTTCAGCCCGAACTTCCAGTTGCAGCCGATGCAGGTGGCGTGCGGGTGAGCGGGAATCACCAGGCCGCCGGCCCGGCGGATCGCGCGGGCGTACCGGCCGAAGGCGTTGTCGCGGGCGCGGTAACGCCAGTCGATGAAGACGCCGGGGTCCGTGCCCATCGCCACGACGTGCCCGTTACGGGTGGTGATCTCCTCGCCGGTGAGGATCAGGAGGTCGTCGCCCCACAGGCCCTCCCAGGCGCGGTGCGCGGAGGTGGTGTTGTGCTCGGTGGTGGTGATGAAGTCCAGGCCCGCGGCGCGGGCCAGCGCGGCGATCTGCGCGGGGGTGCGCTTCCCGTCGGAGTAGACACTGTGCAGGTGGCTGTCGCCGCGGTACCAGGCGCGGCCGCGGCCCTTGGCCCGCTGCGGTGGGTACACCGGCTTCGGGGTCTCGCCGGGCGCGCCGTACCGCAGGGTGACGGTGACCTCGTAGGTCATCCCCTGCGGGGCGACGGTGTACGGGCCGAGCGCGATGTGCCAGATGCCGGGCCCGACAGGCCCTGGAAGATAGCCGGGCGTCGCGTCGTCGGCCCGCACGAAGAACTCCGTGCGGGCGCCGCCGGACCAGCCGCGGAAACCCGGACCGCCCGGGACCGTGCCGCGCTGGTCGAAGAGCCCGATGTCGCAGGCGTTCCCGTTGGTCCCCACGGGGACGGCCGGCTTGTCGTACGTGTAGGAGACGGCGAGTTCGCGCACGCCGTCCGGGACGTCGACGGGGAGGTACACGTAGTCGGGGGCGCCGGTGGGGAGGTGGCCCCGCACTGTACGGGTCTCCTCCCGGCGGGAGCCGTCCCCGTCCGGGCGGTCCGCTGCGCCGGCGAAGTTCACGGTATCGAGCGTAAGCACGCCCGCGGCCCCCGCGACAGCCGTCAGCCTCAGTACGTCACGCCGCTCCATCCGTGCCCCCTGCCTCCGGACGTCATCGCTCTCACGCGCGACACCGTTGTACGCCGCTGTGACGGCGAGGGGAACGGGTGCGGGCGGGTGAGTGGCCGCGGGCGGGCGGTCAGTCGCTGCTGCGGGCGCGGCCGCGGACGAAATGCCAGACGAGGCCGCCTCCCCCGACAACGAGGGCGATTACCCACCAGTAGGGCACCCCGCCGCCGTGGCTGGAGTCGTTCGAGCCGCTCCAACTGCCGGAGGAGTGGTAGCCGCCGGAGCTGCTGCCCTTGGAGCCGGTCTTGGACACGCCACCGGAGCCCGATCCGCCGCTGCTGCTACTGCTGCCGTGCGAGCCGCCCGTGACTGCCGGGGCCGCGTACGCCGCCGTGGGCGCCGCGACGACCGCGCCGATCAGCGCCATCGTGGCCAGCGCGTTCCGCGCGACCGTCTTCCGTGCGCCCGTGTTCCGTGCAGGTGTGGCACGCATATGAAATCCCCCGTACGTATGTGATCGGCCTCGCACGGTAGGGCATACGGTGACCGTGCGCCATGCGAGTGCCCGCCTTGCACGGAGGTGTTACGGATGCGAATCAGCACCACGATCTTCCTCACCGACGAGACGATCCGGCCGGTGCGGCTGGCCCGCGAGCTGGAACAGCGCGGGTTCGCCGGGCTGTACCTGCCCGAGCACACCCACATCCCGGCCTCCCGCGACACCCCGGCGCCGATGGGCGAGCCGCTGCCGCGCGAGTACGGCCGCACCCTCGACCCGTTCGTCGCGCTCGGCCAGGCCGCGGCCGTCACCGAGCGGCTGGCGCTCGGCACGGGCATCACGCTGGTCGCCCAGCACGACCCGATCGGCCTCGCGAAGCAGGTCGCCACACTCGACTTCCTCTCCGGCGGCCGGTTCACACTGGGCGTCGGCTTCGGCTGGAACGTGGAGGAGGCCGCCGACCACGGGGTGGAGTGGTCCTCGCGGCGGGCGCTCGCCCGGGACCGGATCGCGCTGATGCGCGCACTGTGGGCGGACGAACCCACCGCGTACGAGGGGGCCTTCGGCTCCGTGCGGGCGAGCCACGCGTACCCGAAGCCGGTGAAGGGCGCGCCGCGCATCCTGGTGGGCGGCGGGGCCGGGCCCACGCTGTTCGCGCACGCCGCGGAGTACGCGGACGGCTGGCTGCCGATCGGCGGGCGCGGGCTCACGGAGGCGCTGCCGGAGCTGCGCCGGGTGTGGGCCGAGGCCGGGCGCGAGGGGGAGCCGGTGGTCGTGCCGTACGGCGTGCGGCCCTCGGCCGGGAAGCTGGCGCACTTTCAGGAGCTGGGCATCGACGAGGTGGTGGTCCAGCTGCCGGCGGCGGGCGAGGGCGAGGTGCTGCGGGCGCTCGACGCGTACGCGGAGTACCTGTGAGGCGCGGGCGGCGCGAAGGCGCCCGGACGGCGCAGAGGTGCCCGGACGGCGCAGAGGTGCCCGGACGGCGCAGAGGTGCCCCGGATGTCTGCCCGGACGGTAGTCGGAGGGAACCTCCGTATGGCGTGATCATCCGCACACAAAACGGTCTCCGTGGTCCGTCGGCCGCCCTGGCACCCGCTCGTATCCTCGGAGGATGACTTCCAGCCCGCAGGGATCCGAGCAACTGCCGCAGGGACCCGAGCAGCCCCCGCAGGGAAACCGGCGCCCCGCGCCGACCGCGAACGCCATGCGCCGGGCGCTGAGGCGCGCGCGGGACGGCGTGGCGCTGGACGTGGCCGAGGCGGCCGTCCTCCTCCAGGCGCGCGGCGAGGATCTGGACGATCTGTGCGCCTCCGCCGCCCGGGTACGGGACGCGGGGCTGGACGCCGCGGGCCGCCCCGGCGTCATCACGTACTCCAAGAGCGTCTTCATCCCGCTCACCCGACTGTGCCGCGACAAGTGCCACTACTGCACCTTCGCCACCGTGCCCGGCAAGCTGCGCCGCGAGGGGCACGGGATGTTCATGTCCCCGGACGAGGTCCTGGACATCGCCCGCCGCGGCGCCGAACTGGGCTGCAAGGAGGCCCTGATCACCCTCGGGGACAAGCCCGAGGACCGCTGGCCCGAGGCGCGCGAGTGGCTGGAGGCCGAGGGGTACGACGACACGCTCGCCTACGTGCGCGCGATGGCGATCCGCATCCTGGAGGAGACCGGGCTGCTGCCGCACCTGAACCCGGGCGTCATGTCCTGGACGGACTTCCAGCGGCTCAAGCCGGTCGCGCCTTCGATGGGCATGATGCTGGAGACCACCGCCGAGCGGCTGTGGAGCGAGCCGGGCGGCCCGCACTACGGATCGCCCGACAAGGAGCCCGCCGTACGGCTGCGCGTCCTGGAGGACGCCGGGCGCAGCTCGGTGCCCTTCACCAGCGGACTGCTGATCGGTATCGGCGAGAACTACGAGGAGCGCGCGGAGTCACTGTTCGCGCTGCGCCGCGTCTCCCGCGCGTACCACGGCATCCAGGAGCTGATCATCCAGAACTTCCGCGCCAAGCCGGACACCGCGATGCGCGGCATGCCGGACGCGGAGCTGGACGACCTGGTCGCCACGGTCGCCGTCGCGCGGCACATCCTGGGCCCGTCCGCCTGCCTCCAGGCGCCGCCCAACCTGGTGGACGCGGAGTACGGGCGGCTCATCGGGGCCGGCATCGACGACTGGGGCGGCGTCTCGCCGCTCACCCCGGACCACGTCAACCCCGAGCGCCCCTGGCCCCAGATCGAGGAGCTGGCCGCGCGCTCCGCGGAGAGCGGTTTCCAGCTGAAGGAACGCCTCGCCGTCTACCCGGAGTTCGTGCTGCGCGGCGAGCCCTGGCTGGACCCGCGGCTGCTGCCGCACGTACGGGCGCTCGCCGACCCCGAGACGGGCCTCGCGCGCGAGGACGCGCTGGTCGAGGGGCACCCCTGGCAGGAGCCGGACGAGGAGTTCTCGCTGCACGGCTCGGGCCGGACGGACCTGCACCGCACCATCGACACCGAGGGCCGCACCGGCGACCGCCGGAACGACTTCGACGAGGTGTACGGCGACTGGGAGGCGCTCCGCGAGGCCGCGGCCCCCGGGATGGTGCCGCAGCGCATCGACACCGACGTACGGGCCGCCCTGAAGCAGGCGGCGGACGATCCGACGAAGCTCACGGACGACGAGGCGCTGGCCCTGCTGCACGCCGACGGGCCCGCCCTGGACGCGCTCTGCGGCATCGCCGACGACCTCCGTAAGGCCACGGTCGGCGACGACGTCACGTACATCGTCACGCGCAACATCAACTTCACCAATGTCTGCTACACCGGCTGCCGGTTCTGCGCCTTCGCGCAGCGCCGTACGGACGCCGACGCGTACACCCTCTCGCTGGACCAGGTGGCCGACCGCGCCCAGCAGGCGTGGGACGTGGGCGCCACCGAGGTGTGCATGCAGGGCGGCATCCACCCGGACCTGCCCGGCACCGCGTACTTCGATATCGCGCGGGCGGTGAAGGAACGCGTCCCGGGGATGCACGTGCACGCGTACTCGCCCATGGAGGTCGTCAACGGCGCGACCCGTACGGGCATGTCCATCCGGGAGTGGCTGACCGCCGCCAAGGAGGCGGGGCTGGACAGCATCCCCGGTACGGCTGCCGAGATCCTCGACGACGAGGTGCGCTGGGTGCTGACCAAGGGGAAGCTGCCCACCGCCACCTGGGTCGAGGTCATCAAGACGGCGCACGAACTGGGCATCCGCTCGTCCTCGACGATGATGTACGGGCACGTGGACCAGCCGCGGCACTGGCTGGGCCACCTGCGGCTGCTGGCGGACATCCAGCGGTCCGCGCTGGACAGGAACGTCGAGGGCTTCACGGAGTTCGTGACGCTGCCGTTCATCCACACCAACGCGCCGGTTTATCTCGCCGGCATCGCCCGACCGGGGCCCACCTCACGCGACAACCGTGCGGTGACCGCGATGGCGCGGCTGCTGCTGCACCCGTACATCCCGAACATCCAGACCAGCTGGGTCAAGCTCGGCACCGAAGGCGCGGCCGAGATGCTGCGCTCGGGCGCCAACGACCTGGGTGGCACGCTGATGGAGGAGACGATCTCCCGGATGGCCGGGTCGAGTTACGGCTCCTACCGGTCCGTGCGGGACCTGGTCGCCATCGCCGAGGAGGCCGGGCGTCCGGCCCGGGCCCGTACGACCACCTACGGGCCGGTGTCCGCTGAGCGCCAGGAGGCGGCGCTCCGCTCCGACGGACACCTGCCGGAGCTGCTGCCGGTACTGGACTGACGCACGGGGCCTCCGGGGCCTCTCAGCGCCCCCGGAGGCCCCGTGGCCGGTTCTCACCCCTCCCCGCCGTGCTCCGTCTCGTGCTGGAGGATGCACTGCTGCCAGCGGGCGAGGGCCTCGGCGCGGTCGCCGCCGGCATCCTCCGCCGCGGTGATGAGCGCGTCGGCGGCCATCGCCGCGAGCCGTACGGCGATATGGCAGGTGTCGCGCTGGGGGAGCGGGCGCAGCAACTCCACCGCTCCCTCACTGTCCCCGGCCAGCGCGCACGCGACGACGGCCATGGTCGTGCGGTCCCACTCGTACTCGGACATGGACGGAGCATGCCCACACCAGGGGCTGAGGATGACTCCTGGGCCGATATTGCGCAGGTGACCGGAAAGTTCCGGTAACGATCAAAAGCCGCCTCTTGGTCGCCTCTTCGCATTCCCTTCCTGCCCACTAGTGGCCGAAACCCTGTCGATTACAGTGCCCTGCGTCAGCGAGCGTCAGAAGGGCGTCGGGAGCGGCAGCACGGGTCCAGGAGGGCACAGTGCCAGGAGGGACACAGTGAGCGCAGCAGGCGGCGGGAACGCCATCTGGGGCCGCGCCGAGCAGCAGGACTTCCGCAGCCGGGTGCGCGGCTGCCTGCTGGGTGGCGCGATCGGTGACGCGCTCGGCGCGGGCGCCGCGCACGCCTCGCTCGACGACCTCCGCCAGGCATACGGCACCGAGGGGCTCACGGACTACGCCCTGGTCTTCGAACGGCGCGGCGCCATCACGGACGCCACCCAGCTCACCCTCTTCACCGTCGACGGCCTCATACGTGCCCAGGTCCGCCGCGACACCGGCGCCTGGCACCCGCCCACCGACCTGTACCGCGCCTACCGGCGCTGGGCCGTCACGCAGCACGACTGGGGCCCGGACGAGCGCCGTACGGACGACGGCTGGCTGGCCCGCGAGGAGTGGCTGTACGCCCGCCGCGACCCGGCCCGCGAGTGCCTCGCCGGCCTCGGGGACGGCGTCATGGGCACCCTGGACGCGCCCCGCAACCCGCAGGCCAACGGAGGTGGCGCCGTGATGCGCTCGGCCCCCTTCGGGCTGCTCGTCGGCTGGGAGCCGCAGCTGGTCTTCCAGCTCGCCGTGGAGTGCGCGGCGCAGACCCACGGCCACCCCACCGGCTATCTCGCGGCCGGCGCGCTCGCCGTCATCACCCACTCCCTCGCCCGCGGCGAGGACCTCGACAGCGCCGTCCAGAAGGCGCTGGCGCACCTGGCCACCCGCCCCGGCCACGACGAGACCACCGACGCGCTCAAGCGGGCGCTGGGCGCCGTACGGCAGGGCATGCCGACCCCCGCCCGGGTCGAGTCGCTGGGCGAGGCCGGACATGCAGCCGGCGCGCTGGCCATCGCCGTGTACTGCGCGCTGGTCGCCGAGGACATCCGGCACGGGCTGCTGCTCGCGGTCAACCACAGCGGCGCCTCCGACCTCACCGGCGCGATGTGCGGCAACCTCCTCGGCACCCTGCACGGCGAGACGGCCCTGCCGCCGGTCTGGCTGGTCGAGCTGGAGGGCCGCGCCACCGTCCTCCAGCTCGCCGACGACTTCGCCATGGAGATGACCCAGGGGCCCGCGCTCCACGGCCCCGGCAACTCGGCACCGGGATGGCTGGCGCGGTACCCGAGGGCGTGAGCCCGCAGCGCTTCTCCAAGGGCAGCGCTGCCTTACGGGCACAGCGCTTCCCTACGGGCACAGCGGCGCCCCGGGTACTGCGTTGCACGAGCTTCATTACGGCGACTACACGGGCTTCTTCTGGTCCCGCGGAGCGGGCTGCCCGGGTACGGCCAGTGCCGCCGCACCGGGACCGTCGTCGTCCCCGTCGGAGTTGATCCGGGCCAGCACCGCGTCCCGCTCCGGCGTGGCCTCCGGCTTCACCAGCCCGATCAGCACGAAGAGGACGAGCGAGACGGCGACCGGCGAGACGATCTGGATCTGCAGCGAGACGTCGGCGATCCCGTAGTTCGTCAGCCAGAACGCGAACAGGCCGGCTGCCCAGGAAGTCAGCGCCGCGACCGGCCCCGACCTGCGGAAGAGCGGCAGCATGCCCAGCAGGAACGGGATGGAGATCGGCCCGACCAGCCCGGCCACCCACTTGATCACCACGGAGATGATCCCGGCGAAGGCCGGCGAGTTCACCTGCGTCGCGATCGCCATCGACAGGCCGAGGAAGGCGAGCGTGGACAGCCGCGCGGCCACCAGCCCCGCCCGGTGCGACCAGTCGCGCGCCTTCGCCGAGACGGCCGGCGCGATGTCCCGCGTGAACACCGCAGCGATGGCATTGGCGTCCGAGGAGCACATCGCCATCGTGTGCGAGAAGAATCCCACGATGACCAGCCCCAGCAGCCCGTGCGGCAGCAGGTGTTCGGTGAGCAGCGCGTACGAGTCCGACGCGTCCGGCTTCTCCGCCTTCACGAGCAGCGGCGCGACCCACATCGGGAAGAACAGCACCACCGGCCAGATGAACCACAGCGCAGCCGACAGCAGTGCCGAACGCCGCGCTTCATGGGCGCTGCTCGTGGCCATGTAGCGCTGCGCCTGGTTCCACATCCCGCCGCTGTACTCGAAGGTCTTGATGAACAGGTACGCGAGCAGGAACGTCAGCGTGTACGGGCCGACCGTCGGCTGGGTGTGGGTGTCCGGCAGCCGGTCCCATACCGTCCACAGCGCGCTGACCCCGCCCAGTTCGGCCAGCACGGTGACCAGCATCGCCAGGCCCGCCAGCAGCTGGATCACGAACTGCCCCAGCTCGGTGAGGGCGTCCGCCCAGAGCCCGCCGACCGTGCAGTACACAGCCGTGACCAGGCCCGTGATCAGGATGCCCTGGTTGAGCGACACCCCGGTGAAGACGGACAACAGGGTCGCGATCGCCGCCCACTTGGCGCCGACGTCCACGATCTTCAGCAGCACGCCGGACCAGGCGAGCGCCTGCTGAGTGGGCAGGTTGTAACGGGTCTTGAGGTATTCGAGCGGCGAGGCGACGTGCAGCCGGGAGCGCAGCCGGTTGAGCCGGCCGGCGAAGAGTCTGGCCCCGATGGCGATGCCGATCGCGATGGGGAAGGACCAGGTGACGTACGAGGTGATGCCGTACTGGTAGGCGATGCCCGCGTACCCGGTGAACATCACGGCGCTGTAGCCGGACATGTGGTGCGAGATGCCGGACAGCCACCAGGGCATCCGGCCGCCCGCCGTGAAGAAGTCGCTCACGTTGTCGACACGTTTGTGCGACCACAGGCCGATGGCGACCATGACGCCGAAGTATCCGATGAGCACAGTCCAGTCGAGACCGTTCATGCCCCCTCCAAGGGGTCCGCCTTGTGAACGTGCAAGAACGCAACAGCACTTCGCCTCGGCGGCGCCCCCGTGCGGGAGTGGGGACTTCGGGGATTGAACCGTTGGCACAGTGCCCGGTCAAGGGGGCTCGTGGGTCACAGATATGAACCCCGGTCACCTAACCGAACATTTTTACTCTCTCTTGACCCTGCGCCTCGTTGTCGTGCCCGCGACGGCACCCGCACCATGAGCGGACACTTCGCCAGGCTCCGCACAGCAAATCCGCACAAAAAAGCACCACACGGGAGCGGGATCCCGTGCGGTGCAGGAGAGGAGGTCGTATACGGAGTCACACAACGGGTCGTCCGACGGACCGCATACGGAGGGACGTCAGCGAAGGGCCGCGCCCAGCCGCCGCAGACCTTCCCGGATCTCCTCCGGAGAGTGCGTCACGAAGGACAGCCGCATGGTCGCCGCGTCGGCCTGCCCCGCGAAAAAGGGCGCCCCCGGCACGTACGCGACGTCGTGCTCGACCACCGACGGCAGCAGCTCCGTCGCGTCGTACCCGGCCGGCAGCTGCGCCCACACGAACATGCCACCCGTGGGCCGGTTCCAGCGCGAGCCTTCCGGGAGCGCGTCGCCCAGCCCCGCGAGCAGCGCGTCCCGCCGCTCGCGGTACGCGACCCGCACCCGGTCCAGGTGCGCGGCCAGATCGGCGTGCGCCAGGTAGTGCGCCGTGGCCGCCTGGTCGACGGTCGAGGTGTGCAGGTCGGCGGCCTGCTTGGCGATCACGCAGGCGCGCCGCAGCGCGGCGGGCGCGCGCAGCCAGCCCAGCCGCAGCCCCGGCGCCAAGATCTTGGAGAACGAGCCGAGCAGCGCCGTACGGTCCTCGGCGCCCGGGAAGGTCGCCACCCACGGCACGGGCTCGCCCTCGAAGCGCAGCTCGCCGTAGGGGTCGTCCTCCACGATCCACAGCCCGCGGCGCGCCGCCACCGCACCGATCGCGGCACGGCGCTCGGCGGGCAGCGTGCGCCCGCTCGGGTTCTGGAACGTCGGCACGGTGTACAGCAGCTTCGGCCGCTCCCGCGCGACGATCTCGTCCAGCGCCTCGGGGTCCAGCCCGTCGTCGTCGCACGGCACGGGCACCACCCGGGCGCCCGCGAACGAGAAGATCTGCAGGGCCGCGAGGTAACAGGGCGCCTCCACCAGGACGGTGTCGCCCGGCTCCAGCAGCGCGGTCGACAGGAGCGTGAGGCCCTGCTGCGAGCCGGTGGTGATCAGCAGGTCGTCGGGGTCGGTGGCCAGTCCGCGCGCGGTGGCCCGCTCGGCGACGATCCCGCGCAGCGCCGGGGAGCCCTCGGTGGTCGAGTACTGCAGCACCTGCTGCGGACGGTCCGCCAGTACGTGCCGGAAGGCATCGGCGATGCCGTCCGCGTCGAACAGCTCCGGAGCCGGCAGCCCGCCGGCGAACGAAATGACCTCGGGCCGCGCGGTCAGCGCCAGGATCTCCCGCACGGGCGAGGCCCCGGTCCGCGACGCCCGCCCGGCGAGCCCGGGGACGGGTGCTGCGGGTACCGAACCGGCGGCGAAGTCGGCGGTAGGCGCCAGGGATACGGCCGTGGAGGCGGTCTTGGCAGTGGCGGATGCGGCTCCGGGCATGGTGGCTGGCTCCAATCGCTCGTCTCGCGCTCGCCGTTAACCGGCGTTAGCTGCAAGGTGCAGGGAGCTTATGTCTCCGGATGTGCCGCTCGCACAGGTATCCGCATTGTGGGCACTCGTGGGTGCCTGTCATGTACTCCAACTCCCTCCGTGCGGGACGGCGTCGGGGGGAGGTGCGACGCCGGACGGGGGAAGGCCGAGCCCCCTCGGCCGGGACGGCGATCCAGTCGAGAGGGCCCGTTGCGGTGGTGCGGTGTGGTGAGGCGATGGAGCTGTGGAGTTGTGCGGATTTGGGTGCGGAATGCGGACTTCTGAGGGGCTGGACGACGGGCCGCTCAGGCCACGTCGTACGTACCGGCGCCGACCTCCGCCACGAACGTGCTCCAGGCGGCGGTGTCGAACGTCAGCCGGGGGCCGTCGGGGTCCTTCGAGTCGCGCACCGCGATGGCCTCGGCAGCCGGCACGGCGATCTCGACACAGGCGCCGTTGCCACCGGAGTACGAGGACTTCGTCCAGGAAAATGCGGAATTGGGCTTGGTTGCCATGTTTACTCCGACTCACTCTGGGTTGCCGCGACTTGGCGCGGATTCGGTACGCATGACGCTACGCGCCAACATCACCGACGCCAGAGGGGTATCACTCATCCGTATGGCATATTCCTTGATCTCTTTTCAAGGAAACCGGCGCAGGTGTACCGTGCTCGCTTCCTTTCCGGAATCCGCTATTCGGCCGCCTTGCGGGCCGTTTCCCGCCAGGTGGAGTCCCGGCGGCCGGCTCGTTCACCGCCCGGCCCGCACCTCACCTCGTGCTGTCGGCATGCCGCTTGGCGGCCTCGGCGATGAACTCCCGGCTCTGATCGGCGTTGAGCGCCTGGGCCCGCAGATGCTCGTACATGATCGTGTACTTGTGCACGTCGTTGGTCTTCTCCAGGTACAGGTCGCTCGTGACGCCCTCGATGTAGACCACGCTGGAGTCG
The DNA here is from genome assembly GCF_020024005.1 of Streptomyces purpurogeneiscleroticus. Taxonomy (NCBI): domain Bacteria; kingdom Bacillati; phylum Actinomycetota; class Actinomycetes; order Kitasatosporales; family Streptomycetaceae; genus Streptomyces; species Streptomyces purpurogeneiscleroticus. Next base: position 5,768 of record NZ_NHSG01000324.1, on the reverse strand, counting down.
GCCGCGTCGTCGAACTCCAGGATCGAGAACGTGCCGGACATCCCGGCGTGCGCGCCGGTGTCGTACGGCAGCACCTGGACCGTCACGTGCGGCAGCTTGCTGATCTCCACGAGGTGTTCCAGCTGCTCGCGCATGATGAGGTGGCTGCCGACGACGCGGCGCAGCGCGCTCTCGTCCAGCACGACCCACAGCCGCAGCGGGGTGTGCGGATCACTGACCCGCTCCTGGCGCCGCATGCGCACCTGGATGCGCTTATCCAGCTGGTCCGGCGCCAGCTCCGGGACGGTCCCCGGGATCACCGCCTCCGCGTAACCGGGCGTCTGCAGCAGACTCGGCACGAGCAGCGATTCGTACACGCGCAGCGAGGCCGCCTCGGTCTCCAGGCCGATGTAGACGCTGTACGGGATGTCGCCGAAGGCGTGCCACCAGCCCTGCTGGCGCGAATCCTTCGCCATCTGCATCAGCGAATCGACGATGCGGTGATCCTCGACTTCGTACACCCCGCAGAGGTCCCGGACGTCGCGCTGACTGATGCTGCGGCGGCCGTTCTCGAGCCTGCTGATCTTCGATTGCGAGACCAGCAGCCGCTCCGCGACCTCCTCCGCGGTCATGCCCTTGAGCTCCCGGAGCCTGCGCAGCTCCTGGCCCAACCGGCGTCGCCTGACGGTGGGATTCACATTGGACGCCACGGGACGTGCACCTCCGGCTCCGGACTGCTGTTTTTTCCTGTTCAGCAGATTGCCACCACCGGTCGGCACCGCGCTGGGAAATGGCCGGACAAGGTGGGCGCGGGTACGAGAGGCCCTACGGGATGCGCCGGTCCGGAGGGCGCCCGCTGCGACGTACGGGCGGATACCGGGAGCGCGTACGGGAGCGCGTGCCGGGAGCGTGCATGGGGGCTTGTACGGGGGCGTACGGAAGCGGAAGCGGAACCCGGCGGCCTGAGCCGCGGCCGGCCCTGGAAGGCGGTGTACGGCCCGTACGCGCCTGCTGGGGGGCGCGGGGAGCGCCATTGGTGCGCCGGGGGCCCGCAGGCGGCCGAGGAGGGCCGGAAGGGCGTGAAAGGGGGCGCGGGGTGGCGGGCCCGCCGTCGTCCAGAACGGCGGATCCACCACCCCGCGCCTGTTGCGGCTCCCGGACGGGATCTGGGGACGGTGCTGCGGTGTGTTGCCGGGTACTGCGTTGCCGGCCGTTCGGCCGCCGGGTACTGCGTGTTGGCGGCCGGTTCGGAACCGGGCGCTACGTTGTCGGTACTGCGGTTTCGTGTGGTGAGAGGGTGCTGCTGCGGACGGGGTGGGTCCGCGCGGGCAGCCGTCGCGCGCTGCCTGCCGCGCGAGTGCTGCTCGTGCCGGTGCCGCCCTGGGGGTGGCGGCGTCCTGCTGCTGTCCCGTCCTGTGATGTGCGTCCGGTTCCTGTCCGTCCCGGTCCTGTCCGCCCCGGAAGCTGTCCGTTCCGGGGGCCTGTCCGCCCGGTTCTGTCCGTCCCGGGTTCTGTCCGTCCGGCTAACGGGCGCCGACGCGGGCCATGCTGCCCCGCATTGGCTGGGCCGGAACGCCTGGCGTCCCGTCCGTGGCCCGGGCGGCCGGCTGCCGGCCGGCTCCGGGGCCCGGTCCCGCTGCCGTTGCGCGCCTCGGCTGCGCCGCGACGCCGTTCTGCACGTCCATGACGGCGTGCGCGACCAGCCCGCCCATGGGGTCGTGCCGGATGAGATCCCGGAGACGGGAGCGCGATGAGCGCCCTTCGTTCCCGGGGTAGAGGTGCTTGCCGAGACCGACCGCGTGGGCCAGTGCGGCGAGCGCCGCGGTCCGCGGGTCCGGTGGTACGCCGGTGCGGATCGCGTTGTCCAGCCGGGCCCTGATTTCCCGGCTGATGGCCGTGTCCGTCGCCTGGTAGCGAGTCGTCGGCAGTACTCCGCACATCTGACCCGCCACGGCATGCACCATGCCGCACCGCTCCAGATGCGTGAGGTAGGTCTGGCGCAGCCCCAGTCGGGGCCCGCCGATCCAGTGGACCGCGCGCACCGGGCTGCCGCGCCGTCGCAGCAACTCGAGCGCCGAATCCAGTGTCGGATCTCCAGTCGGCCGTGGCAGTACCACGGCGATACGATCCCCGTCAGGGGCTATCCGTCCCGCCAGAGCCAGCTCCACTAGCTGGGCCCCGGCCAGACCGAGGTCGAGCGACTGCGGCTGCGCTGTGGTTCCCGTGGCCGGGTCCAAAGCGAGCAGCAGAAGCTCCTCCGGAATTGTTCTGCGGCTCCTGCCCATCCATGCCTCCCCGCGTGGATGAATGACAGGGTGACCCCTCTCACATTCATCTGTCGAGAGTGCGTGGGTGATTCGGCAGGGAACCGGTAGGTATGTCGTTCTCGTCTACTCGGTGGGCGACAGCCTCTGAGGGCGGGGCGCGAGCCCCGGACAGCGCGGCTGCGCAGCCGCGCTTCTCGCACACAGGACACTTGGCAACACTGGGCAGAGCAGCAGCGCGACGTATGAAGGAGATACCGGTGGCGGGCGAGTCCCCCGACAGGTCGGAGCAGAAGCAGTCGTCGGGGGAGACGGCGGAGAGCGACCGCGATCCGCGGCTCGCGGTCTTCCGTGATGCACCGACGGAAACGGAGACGTCCGGGGAGGCACCCGAGTCCGGCGAGGCATCCGGGGAGGCGTCCACGGAAACGCCCACGGAGACGCCCGCGGAGCCGGATCCGGTTGCGACGGCCGGGGAGAAGGGCGATTCCGAGGGCGGCGAGGGTGGCGATGCTCGGCTCAAGGCGGCGGTGGCTGCCTGGGTGGCGGGCAAGGACGCCTCGGACGCCCCGGAGGGCGCGGAGGGTGCGGAGGGTGCGGAGCCGGGCGAGGACGCCCCCAAGGGGGCTTCTGGCGCCTCTGAGGCCCCTGTGAGCGGCGATGCCGCCGAGGGCAAGGGCGGCGCGGAGACCGGTGGCGCGGCCGAGGCCGACGCCGAAGCGGAGTCCGCGCTGCCCGTACGGAAGCCCGGCGGCAAGGCCAAGAAGGGCGCCGGCCAGCCGGACCAGCCGACGGCCGTCTTCGGCACCGTGACCCCGAAGTCGGCCCCGGCCGATGAAGCCACCCGAGTGTTTGCGGCCGTAAAGCCGAAGGGTGGCGAGGGCGAAGAGAAGGCTTCCGCCAAGGACGCCGAGAAGGGCGCGGAGAAGGACGCGGAGAACGGCGCCAAGAAGGAGGCGGAGGCCCGGAAGGCCACGGCGGCTGCCATCCCCAAGCGGTCCGAGACCGCGAAGAAGGCCGCAGCCGCCGCCACGTCCAAGGAGAAAGACAAGGGCAAAGGCAAGGACGAGGCTGTCGCCGAGTCCACCGCCGGTGCGGACAAGCAGGACGCCAAGAAGGACGTCACGGACGACGCCAAGAAGAGCGACGGAGACGGCGCCAAGAAGGACGCCGAGGGCAGCAAGGCGTCCGAGGACAGCAAGAGCAAGGCGCCCAAGGGCGGCGAGGAGCCCAAGGACAGCACGGACGCCAAGGCCGACACCAAGGACGCCGACACCAAGGACGCCAAGGGTGCCGCGCCCGCCGCCAAGAGCAGCGCGGACGGCAAGGGCAGCAAGGCCGGCAAGGACGCCAAGCCCGGCGAGGAGTCCAAGGGCGCCGAGAAGTCCGGTAAGGACGACGCCGGGAAGTCCGGTTCCGGTGAGGAAAAGGACGACGCCGGGAAGTCCGGCAAGGCGGCCGTCGAGCGGGACGCCGAGCGGACCAGCCAGTTCGTCGCGCTGAAGTCGGCCGACGAGCGGCCGGTCAAGCCGCCGAAGCCGGTCGGCAAGGCCGTCGTGAAGCCGGCCGGTAAGCCCGGCGCCTCCTCGGACATCGCCAAGGCCACGGGCGGCACCGCCGCCTCCGCCCCGCTCCCGCCGGCCGCCGAGGCCCCGGCGCGCTCCGGCCCGCAGCCGGCCGCCGCACAGCCGTCGTCCGCCGCCCCCGAAGCGGCGCCGCTGCCCGAATCCGAGCGTACGAAGCAGCAGCCGCTGCCCCCGCTCGACCTGCTCGCGCAGCTCACCAACACCCCGCCGCCGCCCGAGACCCCGATCCGCACCATCGTGCGGCGGTTCAAGATCTGGACCCCGCTGGCCCTGCTGCTCCTGCTGATCTTCGTGATCGTGCAGGCCGTGCGGCCGCTCCCGGACCCGACGCTCGCGCTGACCTCGGACGCCACGTACTCCTTCGACGGCGGCAAGCCGTCCCTGCCCTGGCCGTCCGAGGGCCAGGCGTACGTCGAGGTGTCCGGCCTGGGCCCGATCGGCTCGTACGGCGCGCAGAAGCCGATCCCGATCGGCAGCGTCGCCAAGACGATGACCGCGTACATCATCATGCGCGACCACCCGCTGAAGCCCGGCAAGAAGGGCGACATGATCCGGGTGGACAAGCAGGCCGAGGAGGACGGCAAGAAGGGTGCCGGGCACGGTGACGAGTCGGTCCTCGACACCGTCAAGGAAGGCGATTACATCTCGCAGAAGGACGCGCTGTCCGCGGTCATGATCCCCTCCGCGAACAACATCGCCCGGCTGCTGGCCCGTTGGGACGCCGGTTCCCAGGAGGCGTTCGTCAAGAAGATGAACGCCACCGCCAAGGACCTCGGCATGAAGAACACCACGTACACCGACCCCAGCGGCCTGATCGAGACCACCGTCAGCACCGCCCAGGACCAGGTCAAGCTGGGCAAGAAGGCGATGGAGATCCGCTCGCTGGTGGACATCACCAAGCTGCCGAGCTGGACCGACCCCTCCGGCAAGACCTGGCGGAACTTCAACACCCTGCCGCCGTACAACAACGCCATCGGCCTCAAGACCGGCTCCACCTCGAAGGCGGGCGGCAACCTGCTCTTCGCTGGGCAGCAGCAGGTCGGTGACACGACGCAGCTGATCGTCGGTGCGGTGCTCGGCCAGCACCGGCCGCCGATCATCGACACCGCCAACGCCATCAGCAAGGACCTGCTCACGACCACCCAGGGCGCCCTGGAGGACCGTACGGTCGTGAAGGAGGGCGACGTCGTCGGCGTGGTGGACGACGGCCTCGGCGGCACCACGCCGGTCGTGGCGACCGAGGACCTCAAGGCGGTCGGCTGGAACGGCCTGACGGTCAAGCTGGGGCTGACGGACAAGGACAAGGCCATCCCGCACACGGCCAAGGCCGGCACGGAGGTCGGCGTGCTGACGGCGGGGAGCGGGCCCGGCCAGGCCACGGTCCCGGTGGCGCTCCAGAAGGACCTCGCCGAACCGACCTTCGGCGCGAAGCTCACGCGCGTGGGCTGACCCGGCGCCCGTCCCGTACGACCGCTACGTACCGCAACGCCCCGGTTCCGCCGGGGCGTTGCGCGTACCGTAGGGCGTGCGATCCGTCCGGGGCGCCAGACCCGATTCCGACCGCTCGGGAGCCCGCCATCGATACCGCGCTGAACGTCCGGACCGCCACGGGGCACGTACGCGCCGAGCCTGCGCCCTGGACCAGGGTCGTGCCGGCGCCGTGCGCGCTCGCGCTGGCGCTGGGCCTGTGGGGCATCCGCCGCCAGGGCAGCATCTGGCGCGACGAGGTCGTCACCTACGACATGGCGCACCGCAGCCTCCCCGAGCTGTGGGGCACGCTGCAGAACGTCGACGCGGTGCACGGCTTCTACTACCTCTTCATGCACGCCCTCTTCGACGTCCTCGGCGGGGGCGTGGTGACCCTGCGGCTGCCTTCCGTACTGGCGATGACCGCGGCCGCCGCGGGGGTCGCGCTCCTGGGGGCGCGGGTGGCCGGGGA
>NZ_NHSG01000323.1:0-3734 GCF_020024005.1 Streptomyces purpurogeneiscleroticus | reverse complement strand
GGATGCGGGGCGGGGCGGCGGGACACGTCTCCGGGGCGTGTGCGGCGTCGTCGGCGGCTTCTCCGTCGGCTTCTCCTGCGGCTTCCCCGTCAGCTTCCTTCGCGGCTTCCCCGTCGGCTTCCGGCCTGTCCGTGGTCCCCGGCTGCTCCGTCGTACCTGTCGCGACTGCCGTCCCTACCGTGCCTGTCGCACCCGCCGTCCCTGTCGCACCTGTCGTGCCTGCCGTGCCCGTCGTCCCCGAGAGCGCCCCCGCCAGCTCCTCCATGGCCAGGTGGACGACGGTGACGGGCTTGGCGGGTCCCTCGGCCGCGGCCTCGCGCAGGGCCGTGGCCAGAGCGGCGATCTCCTCCGGGTCCGCGCTGCTGCCCTCGGCGACCCAGGGGATGGCGGTGAGGACGACCGCGTCGATGCGGTCATTGGCCAGGGCTCTGGCCAGCGCCGCGCGGAATTCGGCGGTCGTGGCGGCGAAGGGCAGCACATGGGGGCGCTGCGGGCGCAGCCCTTCGGTGAGGCACGCGTCGTACGCGAGGAGGGCGAGCGCTTCGGAGTTGCCGAGGATGGCCACCCGGGGGCCGGCGGGCAGTGGCTGGGAGGCGAGCAGCAGTCCCGCGTCGATCAGTTCGGTGACCGTGCCGACCCGGATGACGCCGGCCTGCCGCATGAGCGCGGAGACGGTGGAGTCGGGGACGCGGGTGGTGGGGACGGTGTGGCCGAGCGGGACGGTGCCGCTGTGCCGGGCGCCCTTGACGACCACGACGGGCTTGGCGGCGGCGGTGCGGCGGGCGAGCCGGGTGAACTTGCGGGGGTTGCCGATCGACTCCAGGTACAGCAGCGCGACGTCGGTGTCGGGGTCCTCGTACCAGTACTGGAGCAGGTCGTTGCCGGAGACGTCGGCGCGGTTGCCGGCCGACACGAAGGTGGAGACGCCGGCGATCGCGCCGTCTCCGGGGCCGCGCTCCTGGAGGGCGGCCAGCAGCCCGATGCCGATCGCGCCGGACTGGGTGAAGAGGCCGACCCGGCCCGCGCCGGGCAGCCGGGGCGAGAGGGAGGCGTTGAGGCGGACACCGGGGGCGGTGTTGATCAGGCCGAACGCGTTCGGGCCGACCAGTCGCATCCCGTAGGAGCGGGCCTGGCGCAGTAGTGCGCGCTGCTTCTCGCGTCCTTCGGGTCCGGCCTCCGCGTAACCGGAGGTGAGGATGACCAGCCCCTGTACGCCGTGCTCGCCGCAGTCGCGCACGACATCGGGGACGTGCGCGGCGGGCACGGCGACGACGGCGAGGTCGACGGGGCCGGGGATGTCGCGGAGGGAGCGGTGGGCCGGTACGCCCTCCGGGTCCAGCGTGCTGCCGCCTTCGGGGAAGGCGTGGTTGACCGCATACGTGTGGCCGGTGAAGCCGGAGTCGAGGATGTTGCGGAGGGCCGAGCGGCCGACGCCTCCGGGGGCGCGCCCGGTGCCGATGACGGCGATCGATCCGGGGGCGAGCAGCCGCTGTACGGAGCGGGCCTCGGCGCGGTGTTCGCGGCCGCGCATGACGGCCACGGACTGCTCGGTGGGTTCCAGGTCGAATTCGAGGCGGACGACGCCGTCTTCGAAGGTGCGCTGCTGGGTGTACCCGGCGTCCGTGAACACCTTGATCATCTTGGTGTTGGCGGGCAGTACTTCGGCGGCGAAGCGGCGGATGCCGCGCTCGCGGGCGACCGCCGCGGCGTGCTCCATGAGCGCGGAGGCCACGCCGCGCCCCTGGTGCGCGTCCTGCACGAGGAAGGCGATCTCGGCCTGGTCGGCGTCGGGGCCGGTGGCGGGCCGGCCGTCGGCGTTGATGCGGTCGTACCGGACGGTGGCGATCATCTCGCCGCCCACGAAGGCGGCGAGCCCGACCCGGTCCACGTAGTCGTGGTGGGTGAACCGGTGTACGTCGCGGTCGGAGAGCCGGGGGTAGGGCGCGAAGAACCGGTAGTACTTGGACTCGTCGGAGACCTGCTCGTAGAAGGAGACCAGGCGCTGCGCGTCGTCCGGGGTGATGGGACGGATCCGGGCGGTGCCCCCGTCACGCAGCACCACGTCGGCTTCCCAGTGGGCGGGGTAGGCGGCGGCATCCGACGGCGTCTCCATGCGGACAGCGTACGACCGTGTGCGTATCCGGGGGCGGACCGAAGTGCCCGGAAGCGCCCCGGATGCGACCGTACGTACTCCGGAGCGGGACGGTGCGTACGACCGGATCTCAGCATGCGTACAGCTTGGGCGTGACGCAGGCTGGGACTTCTAGGATCCGAGCCCTCACGGGGGCTGGGCACACCGGACCACCGGTGCCCCCGTGAGAGACTGGTCTAGACAACTTTCCCTACTCGAAGGGCAACACCATGGCTGAGCGCCGCGTCAATGTCGGATGGGCCGAGGGTCTGCACGCCCGCCCCGCCTCGATCTTCGTCCGTGCGGCCACCGCTTCCGGCGTACCGGTCACGATCGCCAAGGGCGACGGCAACCCCGTGAACGCCGCCTCGATGCTCGCGGTCCTGGGCCTGGGCGCCCAGGGCGGCGAGGAGATCGTGCTGGCTTCGGACGCCGACGGCGCCGACGCCGCGCTGGACCGCCTGGCGAAGCTCGTCTCCGAGGGCCTCGAGGAGCTCCCGGAGACGGTCTGACCCTTCGGGCAGACCCGGCGGCCGCACACCGCCCGGTTCCGCCGTCACGGCCCCGCCGCGACCCCGCACACGGGTCATGGGCGGGGCCGTTCGCATTGCGGCGAGGAAATTCCCCGCCTTTCCCTTCCGCCGGAGCCGACGCAAAAGACATTCGGGCGCGCGGAAAAAGAATTCGGGCACGGCGGAGCAGGGGTATGAAATTCCCCAGGAGTTGTATACGGCAGCGGTGTTAATTCCGTACGCGCGCTGTGTTTACGGACGGTTTCGCTTCCCTCACCGCCGGTGCGGGACGGCGCAGCCGGTGGGCGGGCATCGCGTGCTCCACATGCGCCGCGGTCAGTGCGCGGGCGCGTTCGGCGTCGCCGCGCGCCACCGCGTCCACGATCGCGCCGTGCTCCTGCCAGGACCGGTCCGCCTCGCCCGGCGACGGCTGGTCCAGGTCGATCGCGTACACCCAGTCGATCTTGCGGCGCACCTGGGTGAGCAGCGCCGTCATACTGGCGCTGCCGGATGCCTGGGCGAGCGTCTCGTGGAACCAGCCGTCCAGTTGCCGCAGGTCGGCGGCGTTACCGTGGCGGGCTCTCGTGCGCCCCAGGCGGACCAGGCCGCGCAGTACCTTCAGGTGGGCGGTGGAACGGCGGGCCGCTGCGCGGGCGGCGCCCAGGGGCTCCAGGAGGAGGCGGATGTCCAGGAGGTCGGCGGCCTCCTGCTCGGTCGGCTCGGCGACGCACGCGCCCGCGTGGCGCCGGGTGGTGACGAAGCCCTCGGACTCCAGGGTGCGCAGCGCTTCCCTTACGGGGACGCGGGAGACGCCGTACCGGGAGGCGAGCAGTTCCTCGATCAGCCGCGCGCCGGGCGGGAACGTTCCGGAGACGATGTCGTCGCGAATCGCCGTGCAGACCGCATGCGCCGAAATATTCCCTCGCATCGTCGGTGCCTCCGCCATAATCCTCTGGAAACGCCGTACGGGCGGCGCCTTTCCGTGACTCTATGACACCGGACCGGCATTTCCGATGGCCGTCACGAATTCATGGATATTTTTTGGCCAAAGGGCGGGAGTTCCGGGGAGCCGGGGGCGGGAGCGCATACGG
>NZ_NHSG01000322.1:0-35000 GCF_020024005.1 Streptomyces purpurogeneiscleroticus | reverse complement strand
TCCCGCCCGCCGGGCGCCCCGGGCCGCCCCGCGGGCGGGACGGGCCGGAACGGGCGGCAGCTGGCCCTTGAGCGGGCCCCACTCGTTCGGGTCGGGCACGCCCGGCGGGAGCATCTGGCGGCGCTTGGGGCCGCCGTGCTCGGACTCGCCCGGCTCCTTCGCGCCCGGCCACGCCTTGGCGACCCGCGCGGCGAGCACGAAGTCCTTCCGCAGCGGGTGCCCTTCGAAGCCCTCGGGCAGCAACAGCGGCTCGAGGCCCGGGTGGCCCGTGAAGTCCACGCCGAACATCTCGTGCGTCTCGCGCTCGTGCCAGCCCGCGCCCGCGTAGACGCCGACGGCCGTGGGCAGCGCGGCCGCCTCGTGCGGCACGGTGGTCCGTACGAGGAGCCGCCGGATGTCACCGGTACGGGACACGTCGGCGACGTGCGCGCAGATGCGGAACCCGGTGCCGGGCTCGTCGACGGCGCTCAGCCAGTCGAAATACGTGCAGCCCAGGACATCCCGGGCGGCGGTCAGCGCGTCGGTCCAGGCCGCGGCCGGCACGTCCACGGTGAGCAGGCCGTACGCCTCCTCGGCCGTGGCCCCGGTACCGAAGATCCGCTCGGCCGGCTCCGGCAGCCACCCCACGGGTGCCGCGGGCTCGGCCTCAGGAGCGGCCTCGGGCGCGGTCTCAGAAGCAGCGGCGGACGCCCCTTCAGGTGCCGCGGACGCGCCTTCAGGTGCTGCGGGCGTCGCCTCTGGTGCGGGCGTCGCCTCCTCGGGCGTACCCGGCTCGGGCGGCTGGGCCGTCATCGGGTGTCCTCCCCGGTCTGCTCGGACGGCGGCTGCTCGGCGGACGGCTGCTGCCCGGACGACTGCTCATCGGCCGGCTTCCCGGCCCCGGCGGCGGGCGGCGCCGGCGGGGTCACCAGCCCGCTCCGCAGCGCCTTGGCCGACGGCCGGCCCGCGGCCTTGCCGGACTCGCCGTCGCGGCCGTAGCGCTCCGCCAGCGACTCCTGGGCGATCTTCTCCTGGAGCTTGAGGATGCCCTGCAGCAGCGCTTCGGGGCGCGGCGGGCAGCCCGGTACGTACACGTCCACCGGGATGATCTGGTCGACGCCCTTCGTGACGGAGTACGAGTCCCAGTAGGGGCCGCCGCAGTTGGAGCAGGCCCCGAAGGAGATCACGTACTTCGGCTCGGGCATCTGTTCGTACAGCCGCTTCACCGCGGGCGCCATCTTGTCCGTGACCGTGCCGGACACGACCATCAGGTCGGCCTGGCGCGGGCCGGGCGCGAAGGGGATCACGCCGAGCCGGATGAAGTCGTGGCGCGCCATGGACGCGGCGATGAACTCGATCGCGCAGCAGGCGAGCCCGAAGTTGAAGACCCACAGGCTGTAGCGGCGGCCCCAGTTCAGGACCACCTTCATCGGTTCGGGGGCCAGACGGGCCAGTGGGCCGAGGCGGCGCGGCTCGGGCAGGAGCTCGGGGCCCGGCGAGGCTCCGTTGGCCGCGGAGGCGGGGGTCACGTCCATTCCAGGACGCCCTTCTTCCATGCGTAGAGCAGGCCGACAGCGAGGAAGCCGAGGAAGATGAACATCTCCACCAGCGTGATGCCGCCGAAACCAGGTGCGGCGAAGACCGTCGCCCAGGGGAACAGGAAGATCGAGTCGACGGCGAAGATGACGTACAGGAACGCGTACACGTAGTAGCGGACCTGGGTGTGCGCCCAGCCCTCCCCTACGGGGTCCACGCCGCATTCGTACGTGAGCAGTTTCTCGGGTGTGGGCACCACAGGCCGCATCAGGCGTGCGGACCCGAAGGCTACGGCCACGAAGAGCACACCGACCACGGCGATGAGCCCTACGGCCGAATAGCCCTGGAAGTAGTCCGCGGCGCTGATGGTGCGTACGGTCGCGTCCGGCACGTCCGCCCCTCGCTCCCTGACTGCTCGTGTGCAGCGGGCCGCCTCGTACGCGCCGTACGCGCAGGGCCACCCCACTGCAACCGCTTTCGACGAAATTTTTCGACGATCTGTACGGACGGGAGTCTAGGCCCTGCGGGGGCGGGGCCGAGCAGTCCCACCGGCGGGGAGGTGGGGATATCCCCACTTCGCCCCACCTATCCACCCCATGGTCCCGGGCCGCGCGGCCCGGCAAGCTGACCCCCATGACGGTGACTTCCGCCCCGGGCAGGCGCGCCCACGACGACCACGACGATGGATTCGTCCTGGTTCCTCCCCGGCCCAGCTCGCCCCTGACCGCCTGGACCTGGCGCGAGATCACGCACCTGCTGTGCAACCTCCCGCTGAGCGTGGTGGCCTTCGCACTGCTGGTGAGCTGGCTGGCGGCGAGCCTGGGCCTGTCGGTCACGGTCATCGGGCTGCCGCTGCTCGCGCTGGTCCTGGGGGGCTGCCGGCAGTACGGGAGGCTGGAGCGGGCCAGGGCCCGCGCGCTCCTCGGGGTGCGCATCGACGAGCCGAGTCCGCCGCGCGCCCTTGAACGGGGCTTCTTCCCCTGGCTGTGGGCGCGTCTGAAGGACCCGGTCGGCTGGCGGCACGCGCTCTACGTCTTCGTACGGCTGCCCTGGGGCATCTTCAGCTTCGCGCTCACCTTCGTGTCGCTCTTCGTGGCCTGGCCGGTGCTGCCCTGGGTGGCGCGCGGGCTGACGAACGTGGACCGCGCGCTGGTACGGGGGCTGCTGTCGCCCTCGGACGAGCTGGAGCGGCGGATCGCCAAGCTGGAGTCGGGGCGCGGCGCGGTCGTGGACACCGCGGCGGCCGACCTGCGGCGCATCGAGCGTGACCTGCACGATGGTGCGCAGGCCCGGCTCGTGGCGCTCGCCATGGGGCTGGGGCTGGCCAAGGAGAAGCTGCTGGAGGACCCGGACGCGGCGGCACGGATGGTGGACGAGGCGCACGGCGAGGTGAAGCTGGCCCTCCAGGAGCTGCGCGACCTGGCCCGCGGCATCCATCCGGCGATCCTCACCGACCGCGGCCTGGGCCCGGCGCTCTCGGCGCTGGCCGCGCGCTGCACGGTGCCGGTCACCGTGACCGCGGACCTCGGCAGCCGCCCCGCGCCGGCCATCGAGGGCATCGCGTACTTCACGGTCTCCGAGCTGCTGCAGAACATCTCCAAGCACGCGCAGGCGCGCAGCGCGTCGGTGGACGTCTGGAGGGCCGAGGACCGGCTGCTCATACAGGTGCGCGACGACGGACGCGGGGGCGCACGGACGGCCGCTGGCGGCGGGCTGGCCGGTCTGGCCGAGCGGCTCGGCTCGGTCGACGGGCTGTTCGTCCTCGACTCGCCGACGGGCGGGCCGACGCAGGTCACGGCCGAGCTGCCGTGGCGCAGCGCGCCGTAGCGGGCGCTGCCCCCGGAGGCGGGCGCGCCGCCTGAAGGGGGCCGCCCGCGAGGTGGGGAAAACCCGAGGGTCAAGACACCGACCGGCTCCATGTCCGGTACGGCCCGGAACGGAGAGGCTGAACACCATGGACACCGCATACGGTTCGCCGTCCCCCGCGCCGCGTGCCCCGCGCGCCTCCGAAGGTCCCGGCCCGCACCGCGTCCCCTTCGTGCTGCGCGCTCCCTTCTCCGGCCGGACCTGGCGGGAGTTCCTCCACCTGCTGCTCAGCCTGCCGATCGCCATCGTGATGTTCACCTACGCCGTCACGATGACGTCGCTCGGCGCCGGCCTGCTGATCACGTTCCTCGGCATACCCGTGCTGGCCGCCGGCCTCGTCGGCTGCCGCGGTCTCGGCGCACTGGAGCGCGCGCGGGCGCGCGCCCTGCTCGGCCTGGACGTGCGCGCCCCCGAGCCGATCCGCGCCACCAGGCCGAGCCCGATCGGCCTGATCAGCGGGGTACTGAAGAGCGGCGCGTCCTGGCGGCACCTCCTGTACTGCCTGCTGCACTTCCCCTGGGCGGTCTTCGCGTTCACCGTCTCGGTGACGCTCTGGTCGCTCGGCTGGGGCCTGCTCACGTATCCGCTGTGGCGCTGGACCTTCCCGATGTACCTCGGCCAGGACGGCATCCAGCTGTACGGGGACGAGACGCACGGCTTCTATCTGGACACCCCCTTCGAGATGGCCATGACCAGCGTCATCGGGCTGCTGTTCGTGCTGGTCTGGGGCGGGGCCGTGCGCGGCCTCGGCCAGGTGGACCGGCTGCTGGTACACGGGCTGCTGGGTCCGTCCCGGCTGGCCGGCCGGGTGTCGGAACTGGAGTCGGACCGTACGGCGGTGTCCGAGACCGCGGCCGCCGACCTGCGGCGGATAGAGCGCGATCTGCACGACGGGGCGCAGGCCCGGCTCGTCGCGCTCGCCATGGATCTGGGGCTCGCCAGGGAGAAGCTGCAGGAGGATCCGGAGGCCGCCGCCCGCATGGTGGACGAGGCGCACGGCGAGGTGAAGATCGCGCTCCAGGAGCTGCGCGACCTGGCCCGCGGCATCCACCCGGCGATCCTCACCGACCGCGGTCTGGACCCGGCGCTCTCCGCGCTCGCCGCGCGCTGCGCGGTGCCGGTGCGGGTCAGCGTGGACCTGCCTGCGCGGCCCGCCGCCGCGATCGAGGGCATCGCGTACTTCACGGTCTCCGAGCTGCTGCGGAACGTCTCCGAGCACGCGCGGGCGAGCAGCGCGTCGGTGGATGTGTGGCGGTCCGGGGACCGGCTGATGGTGCTGGTCTCCGACAACGGCCGCGGCGGCGCGCACACCGGCCCCGGCAGCGGACTGTCCGGCCTGGCCGAGCGCCTGGACGCGGTGGACGGACTCCTGCTGATCGACTCCCCGGCAGGCGGCCCCACGACGATCACAGCGGAACTGCCCTGGCGCGACTGACGACCGGCGGGCGAGCGACCACTGGCACCCGGCGACCGGGGCCCGGCGGAGACTGCGGGGCGGAGCGCTGCGGAGGCCACCGGGGAGCGCTCCCGGCGTCTCCGGCGGTGTCTCCGGCGGCCTCTCCGACGGCGTCTCCGTCGATCGTCGTATCGGGCCTGGCACGTGGCGATCCCGCAGGTCCGCGCGGGGGTCTCGTGGGCATCCACAACCGGCCATTTCGAGTTATCCACAACCCGCACGGTGATCCGACGCGCGCGTCCGAATCCTGGGATGCTGAAGAGCGTCGAACCGAGAACGGGTGGGGGAGCCGAAGATCGTGGAGAACAGCGTGCGGGTGGTCATCGCCGAGGATTCAGTGCTGCTGAGAGAGGGCCTGACGCGGCTGCTGACCGATCGGGGGCATGAGGTCGTCGCCGGAGTGGGCGACGCGGAGACGCTGATCAAGGCCATCGGGGAGCTGGCCGAGGAGGGGGCGTTGCCGGATGTGGTCGTCGCGGACGTCCGCATGCCGCCGACGCACACGGACGAGGGGGTGCGCGCCGCGGTCCGGCTGCGCCGGGACCACCCCGACCTGGGCGTGCTGGTGCTGTCGCAGTACGTCGAGGAGGAGTACGCGACGGAGCTGCTGGCCGGTTCGAGCCGGGGCGTCGGCTATCTGCTCAAGGACCGGGTAGCAGAAGTCCGTGAGTTCGTCGACGCGGTGGTACGGGTCGCGGAGGGCGGCACGGCGCTCGACCCGGAGGTCGTCGCCCAGTTGCTGGGCCGCAGCCGTAAGCAGGACGTACTGGCCGGCCTCACCCCGCGGGAGCGCGAGGTGCTGGGACTGATGGCCGAGGGACGGACGAACTCCGCGATAGCCCGGCAGCTGGTGGTGAGCGACGGTGCGGTGGAGAAGCACGTCAGCAACATCTTCCTGAAGCTCGGCCTGGCCCCGAGTGACGGGGATCACCGACGTGTGCTTGCAGTACTCACCTACCTCAACTCCTGATCACCTGACACCCTTTCAGTCGAGGACGCCGGTGCGGGGCGTCACCCCGGCGCGGAGTACGGAGCGCTGAACCAGCGTTGAAGCACGGAGTGTCCTACAGAAGAAGCCGCGGGGGGCGGATGATTCATGGCGAAATACGACAGAGCGGCATTTCGCTCGCGCGTCCACCATGTGAGCACGGCGTCTCACGTTCACGTCCAGCATGTGATCGCCTCAAGGAAGGCGACCCTTACCCACGTACGATGGTCATGGGACGACAGGTCCGCACGGTGCGTCCCGGATTCCCTGCCCACGGCGGGGACACCCCAGGCCCTGAGGGAGGTCCGAAGCAGTGACCAGCCAGGTCAGTAGCCCAGCCGACAAGACCGACGGTGCGCTCGCAGGGGAACGGTCGTGTACCCCTGCGACGGAGAACGGCGCCGGCAAGGAGGTCCGCCGGCTGGACCGGGTGATCATCCGGTTCGCGGGCGACTCCGGTGACGGTATGCAGCTCACGGGTGACCGGTTCACTTCCGAAACGGCCTCGTTCGGCAACGACCTGTCGACCCTGCCGAACTTTCCCGCCGAGATCCGGGCCCCCGCCGGCACGCTGCCCGGCGTGTCCAGCTTCCAGCTGCACTTCGCCGACCACGACATCCTCACGCCCGGTGACGCGCCCAACGTCCTGGTCGCGATGAACCCGGCGGCGCTGAAGGCCAACCTCGCGGACGTGCCGCGCGGCGCGGACATCATCGTGAACACCGATGAGTTCACCAAGCGCCCGATGGCGAAGGTCGGATACGCCACCAGCCCGCTGGAGGACGGCTCGCTGGAGGCGTACAACGTCCATCCGGTGCCGCTGACGACGCTGACGATCGAGGCGCTGAAGGACTTCGGCCTGTCCCGGAAGGAGGCCGAGCGCTCCAAGAACATGTTCGCGCTGGGCCTGCTGTCGTGGATGTACCACCGTCCGACGGAGAGCACCGAGGCGTTCCTGCGGCAGAAGTTCGCCAAGAAGCCGGACATCGCCGAGGCGAATGTGGCCGCCTTCCGGGCGGGCTGGAACTTCGGCGAGACCACCGAGGACTTCGCGGTCTCCTACGAGGTGGCGCCGGCGACGAAGGCGTTCCCGACGGGCACGTACCGCAACATCTCGGGCAATCTGGCGCTGTCCTACGGCCTGGTGGCCGCGGGCCGCCAGGCGGACCTGCCGCTCTACCTCGGCTCGTACCCGATCACCCCGGCCTCCGACATCCTGCACGAGCTGTCCAAGCACAAGAACTTCGGCGTGCGGACGTTCCAGGCGGAGGACGAGATCGCGGGCATCGGCGCCGCGCTGGGCGCGGCGTTCGGCGGCTCGCTCGCGGTGACCACCACCTCCGGCCCCGGTGTCGCGCTGAAGTCGGAGACGATCGGCCTGGCCGTCTCCCTGGAACTGCCGCTGCTGATCGTGGACATCCAGCGCGGTGGCCCCTCGACGGGTCTGCCCACCAAGACCGAGCAGGCCGACCTGCTGCAGGCGATGTACGGGCGCAACGGCGAGGCGCCGGTGCCGATCGTCGCGCCGAAGACTCCGGCGGACTGCTTCGACGCGGCGCTGGACGCGGCCCGTATCGCGCTGACGTACCGCACGCC
Source organism: Streptomyces purpurogeneiscleroticus (assembly GCF_020024005.1). Classification (NCBI taxonomy): domain Bacteria; kingdom Bacillati; phylum Actinomycetota; class Actinomycetes; order Kitasatosporales; family Streptomycetaceae; genus Streptomyces; species Streptomyces purpurogeneiscleroticus. Next base: position 27,579 of record NZ_NHSG01000322.1, on the reverse strand, counting down.
GGTCTTCCTGCTCTCCGACGGTTACCTGGCCAACGGCTCCGAGCCCTGGCGCATCCCGGAGGTCGACGAACTGCCGGACCTGCGCGTGCAGTTCGCCACCTCGGCCAACCACGAGCTGGCGGACGGCACCGAGGTCTTCTGGCCGTACAAGCGCGATGCGCAGACCCTGGCCCGCCCCTGGGCGGTGCCCGGCACTCCGGGTCTGGAGCACCGCATCGGCGGCATCGAGAAGCAGGACGGCACGGGCAACATCTCCTACGACCCGGCCAACCACGACTTCATGGTCCGCACTCGCCAGGCCAAGATCGACGGCATCGAGGTCCCGGACCTGGAGGTCGACGACCCGTCAGGTGACGCCGACACCCTGGTCATCGGCTGGGGTTCGACGTACGGCCCGATCACCGCGGCCGTGCGCCGGGTGCGCCGCGCGGGCGGGCAGATCGCCCAGGCGCATCTGCGCCACCTCAACCCGTTCCCGGGGAATCTCGGTGCGGTGCTGGGGCGTTACGACAAGGTGGTCGTCCCCGAGATGAATCTGGGTCAGCTCGCGACGCTGTTGCGGGCCAAGTTCCTCGTGGACGCCCAGTCGCACACCCAGGTCAGCGGGATGCCCTTCAAGGCAGAGCAGCTCGCCGCCCACCTCGAAGAGGTAATGAAGCAGGGCCCGAAGGAGGCCATCAATGACTGAGACGATCGCGGAGGGTGCGGCGCAGATCGAGGCGCTTTCCCTGGTGCCCAAGGCCGAGGCCAAGCAGTCCATGAAGGACTTCAAGTCCGATCAGGAAGTGCGCTGGTGCCCCGGCTGCGGCGACTACGCCGTCCTCGCCGCCGTGCAGGGCTTCATGCCCGAGCTCGGCCTGGCGAAGGAGAACATCGTCTTCGTCTCCGGCATCGGCTGTTCCTCCCGCTTCCCGTACTACATGAACACCTACGGGATGCACTCCATCCACGGCCGCGCCCCGGCCATCGCCACGGGCCTGGCCTCCTCGCGGCGCGACCTGTCGGTGTGGGTGGTCACCGGTGACGGCGACGCGCTCTCCATCGGCGGCAACCACCTCATCCACGCCCTGCGCCGCAACGTCAACCTCAAGATCCTGCTTTTCAACAACCGGATCTACGGGCTGACCAAGGGCCAGTACTCGCCCACCTCCGAGGTCGGCAAGATCACCAAGTCGACGCCGATGGGCTCGCTGGACGCGCCCTTCAATCCGGTCTCGCTGGCGATCGGCGCCGAGGCGTCCTTCGTCGCGCGCACCGTCGACTCCGACCGCAAGCACCTGACGAGCGTGCTGCGCCAGGCCGCGGCACACCCCGGCACGGCGCTGGTGGAGATCTACCAGAACTGCAACATCTTCAACGACGGCGCGTTCGAGGCGCTCAAGGACAAGGAGAAGGCCCAGGAGGCCGTCATCCGCCTGGAGCACGGGCAGCCGATCCGGTTCGGCGCGCCCGCCGAGGACGGTCTCGGCTCCAAGGGCGTCGTCCGCGACCCGGCCACGGGCGATCTGCGGATCATCGACGTCACGCAGGAGGGGACCGCCGGCGTGCTGGTGCACGACGCGCACAACCCCTCGCCCACCACGGCGTTCGCGCTGTCCCGGCTCGCCGACCCCGACACCCTGCACCACACCCCCATCGGTGTGCTGCGCAGCGTGGACCGGCCGGTGTACGACACCTTGATGTCCGACCAGCTGGACGCCGCCATCGAGCAGAAGGGCAAGGGCGACCTCGCCACCCTGCTCGCCGGCAACGACACCTGGACGGTCGTCGGCTGACGCCCCGGGCGGCCCTGGCCGCCACCCTCTCTCCCGGCTGCCCGGGACCGGCCTGCGGGTCCGGTCCCGGGCAGCCGTACGTGTACCGCCGCCGCCCGCCGCCCCACCGCCCTGCCCGGTTCCGGATACGTAACCACCGTATTTGAAATACGGGCATGACATCCGAGGTCGGCGGCGTTACCTTCGGAGAGTTCATGGCGTCGCGCCGACGCCCGCCCTTGCCGCGCCGCGCCGACGCCCGCCCGCTCCAGGAGGACCCCCTTGCCGTCACCGTCCGACCAGCGCACCGGCCTGGCCTACGGCTTCCTGGCGTACGGCCTGTGGGGCTTCCTCCCCCTCTACTGGCACCTGCTGTCCGCCGCCTCCCCCACCGAGATCCTGGCCAGCCGCATGGCCTGGTCGCTGCCGGTGGCCCTGGTCTTCCTGCTCGCGCTGCGCCGCTGGTCCTGGATACGCCCGCTGCTGCGGCAGCCGAAGCGGCTCGGCCTGGTCGTGGTCGCGGCCGCCGTCATCTCGGTCAACTGGTACCTCTACATCTGGGCGGTCAACTCCGGTCATGTACTGGAGGCGTCCCTCGGGTACTTCATCAACCCGCTGGTCAGCATCGCCTTCGGAGTGATCTTCCTGCGCGAGCGGCTGCGCCCGCTGCAGTGGGCCGCGGTGGGCGTCGGCACGCTGGCGGTGGTCGTGATGGCCGCGGCGTACGGCCGGGTGCCCTGGATCGCACTCGCGCTCGCCTTCACCTTCGCCACGTACAGCCTGGTGAAGAAGGGGATCAAGCTCGGCGGTATCGAGGGCTTCAGCGTGGAGACGGTGATCCAGTTCCTGCCCGCGCTGGCCTGCCTGATCGTCCTCGGCGTACGCGGCGAGTCCAGCTTCGTCAGCGGCGGCATCGGTCAGGCCGCGCTGCTCGCGGGCTGCGGCCTCGCCACCGCGCTGCCGCTCATCGCCTTCGGCGCGTCCGCCGTCCGGCTGCCGCTGTCGGTGCTCGGCATGCTCCAGTACCTCGCGCCGACCTTCCAGTTCATCCTCGGCCTCACCGTCTTCCACGAGGCCATGCCGCCCGAGCGCTGGGCGGGCTTCGCCCTCGTATGGCTGGCGCTCGCCGTGCTGACCTGGGACGCGCTGCGCACGGCGCGGGCGTCCCGGGCCGCTGCCCGGACGGCGCCCGCTTCTCAGGCCGTGATGTCGCGGGTCGTGAAGCGGGCCCAGGCCGCCGAGCCGAAGACCAGCGCGTAGACCGCCTGGAGGCCGAGGTTGCGGCGGATGTCGTCCCAGTAGACCGGGTCGCGCAGCAGGTCGGCGAAGCTCAGCCAGTAGTGCGGGAAGAGGTACGGCTGGACGGCGTGCAGCTGCGGGAGGGCGTTCAGGATCTGCACGGTGATCACCACGCCCACGGTCATCGCCATGGCCGCGATGCCGCTCCCGGTGAGCGTGGAGACGAACAGCCCCAGTGCGGCCACGCCGATCAGCGAGAGGGCGACCACGCCCGCGACGGCGAGCGCCCTCAGCAGCCCCTCGGCGAGCGGCACGGCCGTCCCCGACAGCAGCGTGACCTCGCCCAGCCCGAACAGCAGCGCGCCGACGGCCAGCGCGGACGCCGCCACGACCAGGGTCGCCACCAGGCAGAACACCAGCGTGCTCGCGTACTTGACGAGCAGCAGCCGGGTCCGCCCGGCCGGGGCGACGAGCAGGTAGCGCAGCGTTCCGGCGCCCGCCTCGCCCGCGATCGCATCCCCGGCGACCACGCCGAGCGCCATCGGCAGGAACACCGGCAACGTGGCCGCGAGGGAGGTGAAGACCAGGAAGAGCCCGTTGTTGGTGACCAGTGAGACGAAGGCCGGGCCGCCATCGGACCCGCCGTCCCCGGTCTGGACGCGGACGGCGATCCCGACCAGTACCGGTACCAGGGCCAGCACGGCGAGCAGGACGAGGGTGCGGCGGCGCCGGAACGTCATGCCGATCTCGTTGCGCAGCAGCCCGAGCGTCCACAGCGGACTCGGCCCCCGTGACACCACGGTCCCGCCCACCGTCTCAGCCCGCGACATCGAAGCCCTCCCCCGTCAGTGCCACGAAGACGTCCTCCAGCGAGGCGCGTTCGGTCCCGAAGGCGCGGACGCGTACGCCGGCCGCGACGAGCGCGGCGTTCAGGTCGGCCGGATCCAGCTCCCCGCCCACGACGGCCGAATCCGGTCCCCCGACCGCGTCGGCCGGATCCAGTGGCCCCGGCGGCAGCTCCCCCGTCACCCGACCCTCGCCCATTACGAGGTCGGACAGCCCGTGTTCCTTGAGCACCCGGGCCGCTTCCGCGGTGTCCGGGGTCGTGACGGCCAACCGGCCGCGGGCGCCGGCCGCGAGCTCCGCCACCGTGCCCTGGGCGATCAGCCGGCCGCGGGACATCACGGCGGCGTGCGTGCAGACCTGTTCGATCTCGTCCAGGAGGTGCGAGGAGAGGAAGACGGTCGTGCCGTCGGCGGCCAGCTCGCGCACCAGGCCGCGGATCTCCCGCATGCCCTGCGGGTCCAGGCCGTTGGTCGGCTCGTCCAGGACCAGCAGCTCGCGGGGGCGGAGCAGGGCGGCGGCCAGCCCGAGCCGCTGCTTCATGCCGAGGGAGTACGCGCGGGCCTTCTTGCCCGCCGCGGCCGCCAGGCCCACGCGTTCCAGCGCCGCGGTCACCCGCGCGGCCCGGGTGCGGGGATCGGCGGTCGGGTCGGCGGCGTCGTACCGCAGCAGGTTGGCCCGCCCGGTGAGGAAGCCGTACAGGGCCGGGCCCTCGATGAGCGCGCCGACCCGGGGCAGCACCCGCCGCGCGGCGCCGGGCATCGGCTCGCCGAGCAGCCGGGCGCCGCCCGCCGTCGGCTCGATCAGGCCCATCAGCATCCGGATCGTGGTGGTCTTGCCCGAGCCGTTGGGGCCGAGGAAGCCGAAGATGCTGCCGGGCGGCACGGACAGGTCGAGCCCGTCCACGGCCGGCGGCCCGCTCCCGTACCTCTTGGTCAGGCCGTGCGTCTCGATGACGGGCGCACCGGGACGCGCTCCGTCCTCCCCCGCCGACGACGGTGGCGCCATGCGCTCCCCCACTGTGTGCCGGGACTCCGTACCGGGCCGCGCTGCGGTACGGCGGCCGGTGACCGCCGTACCGCCGCCGCGCTCACTTCTCCGCGTTCGCCGCCTTGACCAGCGACTGCCGGTCGACGGCGCCGACGTAGACCGTGCCGTCGTCCGTCACCAGGGCGTTGACCAGGCGTGTACTGAAGAGCTGGCCCGAGCCGAAGCTGCCGGTCACCTTCTCGCCCAGGGAGTCCAGGAACTTGGCGGCGTCGCCCGCGGGGACGCCTGCCTTCTGCCCCGTGGCCCCTTCCTTGTCCTGGCCGGCCTTGCCCGGGGCCGCGCCGGCGCCCTCGATCTTCGCGATCGCGGTCCAGCCGTGGCCGATGACGTCCAGGCCGCCGCCGTCCCCGGCCCGCGCCTCGCCCAGACCGTGCGGCAGCCCACCGGGCAGGCCCTTCGCGAGGTCCCCGGCCGCCTCGTCGTGCCGCTGCGTGCTGACCCGGTCGCCTTCGATGATCTTCGCGCCCTTGGGCGGCGCGAAGGCGAAGGTGTCCGCCGCGGGCTTGGCGAAGTCGACCGAGGTGAACCCGGCCTCCAGGGCCGGTGCGCCACCGCTCTTCGGCGTCAGCGTGAAGCGCAGCGGTACGCCGTTCTGCGCGTCCACCGCGATGCGCACGGAACCGACCGTCGAGCCGGCCTGCTTGGGCTTGACCAGCAGCTGGTAGGCGTCCCGCCCGGCGACCTTGGCGGTGCCGTCGACGGTGACCGACGTGGTGTCACCGGCCGCGTCGAGGACGTGCCCGGCGAGTTCCTGCGGGGTGACGTCGCCCAGGCCCTTCAGCCGGTCGCCCTTCTTCGCGCTGTCCGACTCCGGGCCGGTGGCGCGGAATGCGGTGTTGCTGCCGCTGTCGTACCCCCACACCTTTTCGCCGTCGCGGACCAGGCTGTACTCGGCGGCCTTGTCGATGACGGACACCCGCTGCCGGTCGGGTCCGTCGGCGGCGACCCGCAGCGTGTGCGTGCCGGACGCCAGCTCCATGAGCTTGTCCTTGGGATCGGCGGACGCGCCGCCCTTGTCCTGGCCGGAGCCCAGCGCTCCCGCGTCCATGCCGCCGGGCAGTTCCGGCAGTCCGAGGTCGGTGCTGGTCCGTACCGTGCCGGACAGCTGCTGCACGTCCGACGCCGCTACCTTCGCGATCAGGTCCTGCGCGGATATCTCCGGCAGGTCGGGTTCGCCGGCTCCGGCGAACGCGGGGACCAGCCCGATCGTCGCCGCCGCCACCCCCGCCACTGCTACGGGGACGCCGTACCGGATCGCCTTGCGGCGGCCCGTGCGCTTCCCCCCGTCGTCCCATTCGCCGGTGACCCGTGACGCTTCGTTCCGTGGCATGTGCCTCTACCTCCGTCGTAGGCGGCGGTCTCAACGCAACGCACTCGTCCACACCTCGGGCTCATTGTGTCCCGCTCCGCCATGGCGTGGTGCTGTCAATGCCACCAAATCCGCCAGCAAGAAGCGTCAGCCCCGGGTCCGGAACGTGTACTGCTGAAGGATGAGACGACCCTGAGGCGGAGCGGCCCCGGCATGCCTCAGCCCGCCCGGTGCACCACCGCGTCGCACAGCTCCTGGAGCGCGGCCTTCGCCGCGCAGTCCGGGAGCGGGGCCAGCGTCGCGCGGGCCTCCTCGGCGTACCGGATGGTGTCGCGCCGGGCCTGCCGCAGGGCGGCGTGGGCGCGCAGTCCGGCCAGTGCCTCGGCGTGCCGGGCGTCGTCGGTGAGGTCCTGGTCCAGGAGGGCGGCCAGCGCGCGGTCCTCGTCGGTGGCCGCGTCGGAGGCGGCGAGCGCGCGGAGGTGCAGGACCGGCAGGGTCGGGACGCCCTCGCGCAGGTCGGTGCCGGGCGTCTTGCCGGACTCGGTGGAGTCGCTGGCGATGTCCAGGACGTCGTCGGCGAGCTGGAAGGCGGTACCCAGGCGCTCGCCGTACTGCGTGAGGATGTCGACCGTGGCCTCGTCGGCGCCGGACATCATCGCGCCGAAGCGGCCGGCGACGGCGATCAGCGAGCCGGTCTTGCCGGCGATGACGTCGAGGTAGTGCTCGACCGGGGCACGGCCGTCGCGCGGCCCCGCGGTCTCCAGGATCTGGCCGGTCACCAGCCGTTCGAACGCCTCGGCCTGGATGCGGACCGCCTCCGGACCCAGGTCGGCCAGCGTGTGCGAGGCGCGCGCGAAGAGGAAGTCGCCGGTCAGGACGGCCAGCGAGTTGCCCCAGCGGGCGTTGGCGCTCGCCACCCCGCGGCGCACCTCGGCCTCGTCCATGACGTCGTCGTGGTACAGCGTCGCCAGGTGCGTCAGCTCCACGACGACGGCCGAGGGCACGATGCCCGGCGCGTGCGGGTCACCGAACTGGGCGGCCAGCATCACCAGCAGCGGCCGGAAGCGCTTGCCGCCCGCGCGGACGAGATGCTGCGCGGCGTCGGTGATGAACGGCACGCCGCTCTTGGTGGCCTCCAGCAGGCCCTCCTCGACAGCAGCCAACCCGGCCTGGACATCGGCCTCAAGAGCCTGGTCCCGCACGCTCAGCCCGAAGGGCCCGACGACGGTCACGAGGGTTACTCCTGTCTGCTGACGATCAAACGGATTGTCGATCTGTCGCTGTCTCCACCATTGGCCAGCGTATCCGGTCCCAGTTCGATCACCATGAGCGCCCGCCCGTCTACCGCCCCCGGCGGCCGAGCGGGCAGCGCCGCACCATGGCCCGCTATGTTCTTGATCACCGAGCGTCGCGGGTTTTGCACCCGGAGGAACGGACAGCAGAAGCAAGCTGAATTCCTCGAGTCCCAGGAGTAACACCCGTGTCCGGACCACCGCACTCTCGCGACGATCATTCCTTCCTCGGCCACCCGCGCGGCCTGCTGACCCTCTCGGGCCTGGAGGTCTGGGAGCGGTTCTCCTTCCTCGGCATGCAGGCCATCCTGGTGCTGTACTTCGCCGATCAGGTCGCGAACGGCGGCCTGGGCATGGCGGAGAACACCGCGGCGTCGGTCACCGCCGCCTACGGCACCCTGGTCTACCTCGTCTCGGTCGCCGGCGGCTGGCTCGCGGACCGGATGCTCGGGTCCTACCGCGCGGTCCTGTGGGGCGGCGTCCTGATCGCCTGCGGCCACTACTCCATGGCCGTGCCCACCGCGGCCATGACCTGGGTGGGCCTGGGCCTGATCATCGCGGGCACGGGGCTGTTGAAGCCGAACGTCTCGACCATGGTCGGCAAGCTCTACGCGACCGAGGACGAGCGCCGGGACGCGGGCTTCGCGCTGTACTACATGGGCATCAACATCGGCGCCTTCCTCGCCCCGCTGGTCATCGGCTGGCTGGGCCAGAAGCAGGGCTGGCACTGGGGCTTTTCGGCCGCCGCGATCGGCATGACGCTGGGCCTGATCCAGTACATCGTGGGCCGCAAGGGCCTCGCGGGCCGCAAGCACAGCGCCGAATTCGCCCTGCCGCAGGCCGCGATGCGCCGCGCGACCTGGCTGATATCCGGCGGCTGCGTGCTGGTCGCCGCCGTCGCCACGGGCCTGGCCCTGGCCGGGTGGCTGACCATGGACCGCACCGTGGACGTGCTGACCGTGGTCTCGGTGATCGCGCCCGTCGCGTACTTCGTGGTGATGTTCCGCAGCCCCCGGGTCAGCGCCGAGGAACGCGGCCGGCTCCGCCCCTACCTCGTGCTCTTCGCCGCCTCGGTGGTCTTCAACTTCGTGCTCTTCCAGTCGTACTCGACGATGACGCTGCTGGCCGCGAGCCATGCGGACACCGAGATCTTCGGCTGGGAGTTCCCCTCGACCTGGTACGGCTCCGTCCTCGGCGGCGCCGAAGTGCTGCTCGCGCCGGTCGTCGCGGCGGTCTGGGTCAAGCTGGGCCGCCGCCAGCCGCACGCCTCGCACAAGATCGCGTACGGCGTGATCCTGGGCGGCCTGTCCTTCCTCGTCATGGTCCCCGCGACGCACGGCCAGACCGGCGACTGGAAGATGGCCGCCTGGTGGCTCCTGATCTCGTTCGTGCTGCTCGGCCTCGGCGACATCCTGCTGGAGACCACCGGCATGTCCGCGACGACCAAGCTCGCGCCCGCCGCCTTCGCCAGCCAGACGATGGCCCTGTGGTTCCTCTCCCTCGCCCTGGCCAACGGCATCCAGGCCCAGGTCGTGAAGTACTTCGGCGAGATCGCCAACGACCTGTACTTCGGCCTCAACGGCGGCTTCGCGGTCGTCGTGGGCCTCGCGGTGATCGCCGCCGGACCCTGGCTGCGCCGCACCATGCACCCCGTTCACTGACCCCCCTGGACCGGCACCATGCGCATCCGCACCGACTTCCCGTACCGGACGTTCTGCGAGGACGTCCGCATCCCCCTCCCGGACGGCACCCGGCTCTACGCCCGCGTCTGGCGCCCGTACGGCACGGAGCCCGTCCCCGCCCTGCTCGAATACCTGCCCTACCGGCTGAGCGACTGGACCGCGCCGCGCGACGCCCAGCGCCACCCGTACTACGCGGGCCACGGCTACGCCTCCGTCCGCGTCGACGTCCGCGGCCACGGCAACTCCGAGGGCCTGCCGACCGACGAGTACTCCGAGACCGAGCTGGCCGACGGCGTGGCCGTCATCGAGTGGCTGGCCGCGCAGCCCTGGTGCTCCGGCAAGGTCGGCATGTTCGGCATCTCCTGGGGCGGCTTCAACAGCCTCCAGCTGGCCGCCCGCGCGCCCGAGGCGCTGAAGGCCGTCGTCACGGTCTGCTCGGCCGACGACCGGTTCGACAACGACGTGCACTACATGGGCGGCTCGCTGCTCGCCGTCGACATGCACGCCTGGGCCGCCACCATGCTCGCCTTCGTCTCCCGGCCGCCGGACCCGGCGCAGGTCGGCGAGGGCTGGCGCAAGCAGTGGACGGACCGCCTCGAAGCGGTCGACCCGTTCCTCCACACCTGGCTGGGCCACCAGTCGCGGGACGCGTACTGGCAGCACGGCAGCGTCTGCGAGGACTACTCGGCGATCAAGGCGGCGGTGCTCGCCGTCGGCGGCTGGCACGACCCGTACCGCGACACCGTCCTGCGGCTGATCGAACACCTCGACGCGCCCGTGCGCGGCCTCATCGGGCCCTGGTCGCACCAGTATCCGGACCGCGGTCTGCCGCCGGGCCCCGCGATCGGCTTCCTCCAGGAGACGCTGCGCTGGTGGGACCACTACCTCAAGGGCGAGGACACGGCCGTCGAGGACGACCCGCTGCTGCGCTCCTGGATCAGCGAGTCGCACCCGCCGGCCACGGTGTACGACGAGCTGCCGGGCCGCTGGGTCGCCGACCCCGCCTGGCCCTCGCCGAACGTCACACCGACCGCGTACACCCTGCCCGGCGACCGGCCGCTGCTGGTCCGCTCGCCGCAGCACACGGGCGTCGACGCGGGCCGCTACTTCCCCTTCGGCAACGACGCCGACCTGCCGCCGGACCAGCGCGAGGAGGACGGCCGCTCGGTCTGCTTCGACCTGCCGGAGCTGACCGAGCGGGTGGAGATCCTCGGCCGGCCGCGGGTCACCCTGCGGCTGACCTCCGAAGTGCCGCGCGGCCAGGTCATCGCCCGGATCTGTGACGTGGCACCGGACGGCTCGTCCACGCTGGTCACCCGCGGGGTACTGAACCTCCTCACCCGGCACGGCCGGGACCGCGCCGTGGAGTGGACGCCGGGCGCCACGGAGGACGTGACCTTCGAGCTGAACGGCATCGGGCACGCGTTCCCCGCCGGGCACCGCATCCGCGTCGCGCTCTCCTCCGCGTACTGGCCGTGGATCTGGCCGCACGCCGGCAGCGAGGCGGGCTGGACGGTCGACCCGGCCGCCAGCACCGTCGAACTGCCGGTCCGCACCCCGGGCACGGAGGAGCCGGAGATCACCTTCGAGGCGCCCGAGCAGTCCGAGCCGCTCGGCGTGGTCTTCCCCGGAGGCGGCGACCAGCGGCCCGAGCGGAAGGTGATCCGGGACGTCGCGGCCGGCACCTGGACGCTGGAGGTGGACCCGCGCTACGGCGGCACCCGGATCTACCCGGACGGGCTGGAGTTCACCGAGGACGCGCTGGAGACGTACCGGATCGACAGCGCCGACCCGGAGAGCGCGGCGACCCGCTCGGACTGGTCGATCCGGCTGCACCGGCCGGACCTGGGCTGGGACGCCCGCATCGAGACCCGCTCGGAGATCACCACGGAGGGCGGCGACTTCGTGACGGAGAACGAGGTCGTGTGCCACGACGGCGAGAAGGAAATCTTCCGCCGCACCTGGGAGCGCCGCATCCCACGCACGGCGGTGTGACCCCGAAGAGCGGGCGGGCCCGGTACGGCATTGAATGCCGTACCGGGCCCGCCCTTCCAGGGGCGCGGGGAACTGCGCGCCCAGCCACCCACGGCCCGCAGCCGCAGCCCCACGGAAGACACCCCCAACGGAGCGTTACCGCCTGCCGGCCAGCGAAGCGGCCAACCGCGGGGAGGCGAACTCCGTCCCGCACACGAACCGCATCACCGGTCCGTAACTGGCCGCCGCCGGCAGCCCCGTGAAGTACAGGCCGGGCACGGACGACTCGAAACCGGCGCCCAGCCGCGGCCCGCCCGCGCCCACCGCCAGCTCCGTCCGCAGCCCCTGCCCGAGGAAGTCCAGCGCGCCCAGGTCCACCCGGTACCCGGTGGCCGCCAGCACATGATCGGCGGCCAGCTCGCCGTCGTACCCGTCGTCGCCGCGCAGCGACAGCACGGGGCGGCCGTCCTCCACCCGGGCCCGTACGATCCGCCGCCCGGCGCTCACCTGCACCCGGCCCACGAAGCGGTCCCGCAGCCACCACGCGCCCAGCGGCCCCAGCACCCGCTTGACCAGGAACTGCCGGGCCGGCGCCGGCAGATGGCGGAAGCCGTCCGCGTGGTACGAGAAGGCGTACAGCGACCAGGCGTTGCCGAACGGCGTCTCGGGGCGCAGCTTCGGCTGCCGGTCCGGCGGCGCGCCGAAGCCGACGGCCTGCCGGCCCCGGGCCAGCACCCGCACCGAGGCGCCGGCGTCCGCGAGCAGCACCGCGCTCTCCAGCGCCGACTGCCCGGCGCCCACGACCACGACCTCGCGGCCGGCGAACCCGGACAGGTCGGCGTGCTGGGAACTGTGCGAGATGGGCCCAGTGGGGGACGGTCCATCCGGTACCGCGTCGGCCAGCTCCGGGGGCACATGCGCGAAGCCGGTGAGTCCCGTGGCCACGACCACCGCACGGGCGCTGAACTGCTCACCGCTGTCCAGCTTCAGCTCGAAACCGGCGCGCTGCCGGTCGACGGAGACCACCCGGACCTCCTCCAGGTCCGGCACCAGCCGCTGCTGGAACCACTGTCCGTACCGGACGAAGGTCTCCACCGGAATGATGTCCCAGTCGGACTCGTACCGCCGCTCCCCCGCGGCCGCGCAGTAGTCGACGAGCGTGTGGCCGGGCTGCGGGGTGTCGATGCTGGACGCCGCCGGCGTGGACTTCAGCAGCATGCCGGCCGGCATGTGCTCGCTCCAGCTCACCATCGGGCGGCCGAAGGTGCGTACGGGTATGCCGCGTGCGCGGAGATGAGCGGCGGTGGACAGGCCGAAGGGACCTGCGCCGATGACTGCTACCGGAGTGTTCACTCGGGTTTCCCTCCCCAGGGGTGCTGCTGATGCGTCGTACTGCGTACCGGTGCACGGCCCGGAGCCGCGCTGCCCGGAACCGTGCGGTGAAGCGAGGCGCGCCGGCGGGGCGCGGGGCGTCAGCGGTCGTGACACCGGCCCGACCGGTCGCGCCACATCTGCCACAGGTGCTTGGCGCCCGGCCGGACGAACCGCGCGAGCATGGTGAAAAACGGCTTCATGTCGTCGGCGGCGAGCCAGGCCAGCTCCGTGCTCGCCGGGCGGTCCGGCACGTGCGGGGTGGTGTAGCCGCTGCGGCGGTACGCCAGCCAGGCGGGCAGGTCGATGTTCTCCACCACGAAGCGGTGCCCGGCCCGCTGCTCGCCCTCCGGCACCGCGCGCCCGGTCAGGTCCAGGTGCTGGGCGCGGACGACGTCGATGCCCGCCTCGTTCTCGAAGAGCCGGAACTGCGCGCCCATCCGCGGGTTGAAGTCCAGCAGCTTGTAGCGCCGGTCCCGGCGGTCGTAGCGCCAGTCCAGGTCGACGATGCCGCTGAAGCCGATGCGCTTGATGAACTGGGCCGTCATCTCGGCGAGGTCGGGGTTGTCCACGACGTACGCGCAGGCCGTCATCCCGGCGTGCGGCGGCCAGGAGCGGACCTTGACCCCGGTGAACATGGTCAGTGCCGCGCTGTCCCCGTCGAAGTACGCGTGCACGATCCAGTCCTCGGCCTCCTCGCGCGGGAGGTACTCCTGGAGGATCACGCCGGGGTGCGGGCCCCAGTCCTTGGCGAGATGCCGGAGGTGGGCGGCGTCCGCGATGCGCGTGGTGCCGTGCACGGCGGGCCGGCTGCGGCGCTGGAACGCCTCCCGGTTCTTGGCGACGACCGGGAAGCGGGCCTGGGCGGCGAAGTCCTCGATGTCCGCTTGGGTCTGCGGGAAGGCCGTCCGGGGGGACGGAATGCCGTGTTCGGTGCACAGCTCGTGCAGGCCCTGCTTGCTGGCGAGTCTGCGGGAGAGCCCGGAGGGGGTGCGCGGGAAGAGGAAGCGGTCGCCCAGGGCGTCCGCGTGCTCGGCGATCAGTACCGCGGCCTCCTCATCGGTCGGCACCAGGACCGCCGGCCGGCCGATCCGGCGGCCGATCCGCAGCAGGCCGTCGACCAGCCGCTCCGCATCCTCACGGCCGGTCGTCGGCCAGACGAACCGCCCCTTGAGGTACCGCGACGCCGCGGCGGGCGTGTATCTGTCCTCCGTGATCGCGTACATGGGGACGCCCAGCCGTCCCAGACTGCGGATCGCCCCCACCCCTCCGTGGTGCAGCGGATAATCACCGATCTTTACAATCAGCCCTGGCACGGTCCGGTCGACCGTGAACCGCGTGCTGGCATGAGCCACGTGTCCCCCCTATGGCCACAGCCCCACCCCGGCCGCGCCCCGTCAGGACGCTAGAACCCCCGTGGGCGGTCCGCCAATCCATTTCCGGACATTGCTAACTCTTTAGGTATGTCTCGGAAGACTGGTACGGAACGGGCACGTGCTGCACGTCGGACAGGAGGCATCTCACGGGGCCGATGAGGCTGTTGTCATGCGCGTGACTGCTAGCCTCACGAATCCTGTCCCACAACGGAGGAGACGTACGTGCGCAAGGCAGCGCAGATCGCCGGGGCGGCCGCCGTCGCCGCGCTGTTGCTCAGCGGATGCGGCAGCAGCAGCGAGGGCGGCGAGGAGAGCAAGCCGTCGCAGTCGGCGGACGGCGCGGCCGAGCCCGCGAGCGGCATCGACGGCGCATGGCAGTCGAAGTCCGCGGACGGCACGGTCACCCTTGCGATCATCGGCGACTCCGCGACCCTGTCCGCGGGCAAGACCGCCTGCCAGGGCAAGGTCCAGGACATGGGCACCACCATGCTCGCGCTGAAGTGCAGCGACGGCGACGACACCCGTTCGATGGGCAATGTCGAGCAGACCGGCGACAAGCTCACGGTCAGCTGGAAGAACGGGCCCACGGAGGAGTTCACCAAGGCCCAGGGCAAGGTGGAGATCCCCAAGCCCGACCTGCCGACCGGCGCCAACTGAGCGGCTTTCCCGAGGAGATCAACGTGCGTAAGGGTATTCAGCTCGCCGTCGCGGCCGCCGCGGCGGTCCTGCTCGCCGGCTGCAGCGGCGGCAGCGACACCGGTGGTGGCACCGGCGGTGGCGCGAAGAAGTCGGAGTCGCCGTCGCCGTCCACGTCGTCGGCCGGGCAGCAGCCCGGTGGCGACGTCTCCGTGGCGTCCCTGGAGGGCGGCTGGACCACGAACGCGCTGCACGCCGACAAGGGCCTGCTGATCCTGTCCGTCTCGAAGCACGAGGCGGTACTGATCGGCAAGAAGTCCTGCGGCGGCAAGGTCGTGGACGGCGAGCCGATCCGGCTCGCGTTCAAGTGCACCGACGGCGACACCGAGCACTCCGCGGGCACGGTGCAGGGCCTCAAGGGCAAGAAGCTCACCGTGCGCTGGGCCTCCGGCAAGGAGTCCGTCTTCACCCGCACCGAGGGCACGACGGACCTGCCGTCCATCAACCCCTCCTCGCTCGACGGCTTCCAGCAGAACGGCTGACGCACCCGGCCGTCCCGCCTCCGCACAGAGCTGCCCGGCACCCCTCACGGGAGTGCCGGGCAGCTTCGTGCGTACGGATACCTCGCCGGGTCAGCGGACGAACACGCCCGCCTGCCCCGCCAGGTCGAGGAAGTACTGCGGCGCGACGCCCAGGACGAGCGTCACCACCACGCCGACCGCGATGGCCGTCATGGTCAGCGGGCTGGGCACCGCCACCGTCGGTCCGTCCGCCTTCGGCTCGTTGAAGAACATCAGGACGATCACCCGGATGTAGAAGAACGCGGCGACCGCCGACGAGAGCACACCGATCACGACCAGCCAGCCCGCGCCGCTCTCCGCAGCCGCCTTGAAGACCGCGAACTTCCCCGCGAACCCGGAGGTCAGCGGGATACCGGCGAAGGCCAGCAGGAACACCGCGAAGACCGCGGCCACCAGCGGCGAACGCCGCCCGAGCCCGGCCCACTTGGACAGGTGTGTCGCCTCGCCGCCCGCGTCCCGCACCAGCGTGACCACCGCGAACGCGCCGAGCGTCACGAAGGAGTACGCCAGCAGGTAGAAGAGCACCGACGAGATGCCGTCCTTACTGGTCGCGATCACACCGGCCAGGATGAAGCCCGCGTGCGCGATGGAGGAGTACGCCAGCAGCCGCTTCACATCGGTCTGGGTGAGCGCGATGACCGCGCCGGCCAGCATCGTCAGGATCGCCACGCCCCACATCACCGGGCGCCAGTCCCAGCGCAGACCCGGCAGCGCGACGTACAGCAGCCGGAGCAGCGCGCCGAACGCGGCGACCTTCGTGGCGGCGGCCATGAAGCCGGTCACCGGGGTGGGCGCGCCCTGGTACACGTCCGGGGTCCACATGTGGAACGGGACGGCGCCGACCTTGAAGAGCAGGCCCATCACGACCAGCGCGCCGCCGATCAGCAGCAGCGCGTCATTGCCCATGGTGTCGGCGAGCGCCGGGTCGATCTGCTTGGCGCCGTCGCTGACGACCTCGGCGATGCCCGCGTACGTCACCGTG
This sequence comes from Streptomyces purpurogeneiscleroticus, assembly GCF_020024005.1. Classification (NCBI taxonomy): domain Bacteria; kingdom Bacillati; phylum Actinomycetota; class Actinomycetes; order Kitasatosporales; family Streptomycetaceae; genus Streptomyces; species Streptomyces purpurogeneiscleroticus. Next base: position 11,490 of record NZ_NHSG01000322.1, on the reverse strand, counting down.
CCCGCGTAGCCGTACAGCAGGGCCACGCCGAAGAGCAGGAACGCCGAGGAGAACGCGCCGAGCAGGAAGTACTTCACCGCCGACTCCTGCGACAGCAGCCGCTGGCGGCGGGCCAGCGCGCACAGGATGTACAGCGGGAGGGAGAAGACCTCCAGCGCGACGAAGAGGGTCAGCAGGTCATTGGCCGCCGGGAAGACCAGCATGCCGCCGATCGCGAAGAGCGCGAGCGGGAAGACCTCGGTGGTGGTGAAGCCGGCCTTGACGGCCGCCTTCTCGGCCTCGCCGCCGGGGACCGCGGCGGCCTGGGGCGCGAAGGAGTCCACCGGGCGGCCGTGCGCCGCGGGGTCGAGCCGGCGCTCGGCGAAGGTGAAGACCGCGATCAGCGAGACCAGCAGAATCGTGCCCTGCAGGAAGAGCGCCGGGCCGTCCACCGCGAGGGCGCCCATCGCGGCGATCTGGGCCTTCGTCGTGCCGAAGCCGCCCGCCGCGAGGCCGATGACCGCGGCGAACGCGGCGGCCAGCGCGACCACGGAGAGCAGCACCTGCGCGTAGTACCGGCCGCGGCGCGGCCAGAACGCCTCGACGATCACGGCCAGCACGGCCGCGCCGAGCACGATCAGGGTCGGTGCCAGCTGTGCGTACTCGATGTGCGGCGCCGGAATCCTGCCGGGGCCGTCCGGGGCCAACGGGGAGCCGGCCGCCCCGTCCGCCATCGTCCACAGGGTGTGGACCGCTGCCACGGATGTCACTTCGCGGCCTCCGCATCTCGATCGGAACCGGACTCATTCGGCTCGGCGTTGACCCGTACGTCGGGCTTGGGGTCCTGCCTGTCCACGACGGACAGCGTGTGGTCCACCGCCGGATTGACGATGGAGGTCAGCGGCTTCGGATAGACGCCGAGGAAGAGCAGCAGCGCGATCAGCGGCGCCACCACGACCAGCTCCCGGGCCTTGAGGTCGGGCATCCCCCGCACCTCGGCCTTGACCGGCCCGGTCATCGTGCGCTGGTACAGCACGAGGACGTACAGCGCGGCCAGCACGATGCCCACCGTGGCAATGATGCCGATGACGGGATACCGACTGAACGTGCCGACCAGGACCAGGAACTCGCTGACGAACGGCGCGAGGCCGGGCAGCGACAGCGTGGCGAGGCCGCCGATCAGGAACGTGCCGGCCAGCACCGGCGCGACCTTCTGCACGCCGCCGTAGTCACTGATGAGGCGCGAGCCGCGGCGGGTGATCAGGAAGCCTGCGACCAGCATCAGCGCGGCGGTGGAGATGCCGTGGTTGACCATGTACAGCGTCGCGCCGCCCTGGCCCTGGCTGGTCATCGCGAAGATGCCCAGGATGATGAAGCCGAAGTGGGAGATGGACGCGTACGCGATCAGGCGCTTGAGGTCCCGCTGGGCGACCGCGAGCAGCGCGCCGTACAGGATGCTGATCAGCGCCAGGACGAGGATCACCGGCGTGGCCCACTTGCTGGCCTCGGGGAAGAGCTGGAGGCAGAAGCGGAGCATCGCGAACGTGCCGACCTTGTCGACCACCGCGGTGATCAGCACCGCGACCGGCGCCGTGGACTCGCCCATGGCGCCCGGCAGCCACGTGTGCAGCGGCCACAGCGGCGCCTTCACCGCGAAGGCGAAGAAGAAGCCGAGGAAGAGCAGCCGCTCCGTGCCCGCGCCCATGGTCAGCTCGCCGGCCGCGCGGGCCTGGACGATCTGCTGGAGCGAGAAGGTGCCGGTGCCGAGCTGATCGGCGGTGACGGCGTACAGGCCGATCACCGCGGCCAGCATGATCAGGCCGCCGGCGAGGTTGTACAGCAGGAACTTCACCGCGGCGGACGAGCGGCGGGCCGCGCCCTCGGTCGCGTCCTGCGTGCCGGCCCGGTCCCCGAAGCCGCCGATGAGGAAGTACATCGGGATGAGCATGGCTTCGAAGAAGATGTAGAAGAGGAAGACGTCGGTGGCCTCGAAGGAGAGGATCACCATCGCCTCGACGGCGAGGATCAGCGCGAAGAGGCCCTGGGTGGGCCGCCAGCGCCGATTGGCGTTGTCTTCTTCCAGTGGGTCGGCGTCGTGCCAGCCCGCCAGGATCACGAACGGGACCAGCAGGGCGGTCAGCGCGATCAGCGCCACCCCGATGCCGTCCACGCCGAGCTCGTACCGCACGCCGAAGTCGGCGATCCAGGCATACGACTCGGTGAGCTGGAACGGGCCCTTGGCCCCGGGGTCGAAGCGGACCGCGATCACCAGCGCCAGCGCCAGCGTGGCCAGCGAGAAGAGCAGCGCCAGCCACTTGGCGGCGGTGCGCTTCGCGGCGGGCACCGCGGCCGTGGCGACCGCGCCGATCGCCGGGAGCGCGGCGGCGGCCGTCAGCAAGGGAAACGACATGGCTCAGACACCCCTCATCAGCAGGGTCGCGAAGACCAGCACCGCGGCGCCGCCCAGCATCTGCAGGGCGTAGGAGCGGACATAACCGGTCTGCAGGCGGCGCAGCCGGCCGGAGAGACCGCCGACCGACACCGCGGTGCCGTTGACCGCGCCGTCCACGACGGAGTGGTCGATCTGCTCCAGCGCGCGGGTCAGCTGCTCGCCGCCGCGGACCAGCACGACGTGGTTGAAGTCGTCCTGGAGCAGGTCCCGCCGGGCGGCGCGGGTGAGGAACGAGCCGCGCGGCGCCACGGCCGGTACGGGCTTGCGGCCGTACTGGAGCCAGGCGAGGGCGACGCCGAGCAGCAGCACCACGATGGTCGCGGAGGTCACCGCGGCCGCGCTGAGCGGGGAGTGGCCGTGCTCGAAGGCGGTGACCGGCTCCAGCCAGTGCACGAACGCCTCGTTGATGCTGAACAGGCCGCCGGCGAAGACCGAGCCGAAGGCCAGCACGATCATCGGGAGCGTCATGGACTTCGGCGACTCGTGCGGATGCGGTGGTGTGTACTCGCCACGCGTCTCGGCCGCGGGCTCCACGCTCGGCTCGGCCGGCGACGGGGTCGGGGCCTTGCGCCAGCGCTCCTCGCCGAAGAACGTCATCAGCATCACGCGCGTCATGTAGAACGCGGTGATCCCGGCGCCGAGCAGGGTGGCCGCGCCCAGGATCCAGCCCTGGGTGCCGCCGCTGGCGAACGCCGCCTCGATGATCTTGTCCTTGGAGAAGAAGCCGGACAGCCCCGGGAAGCCGATGATGGCGAGGTAGCCCAGGCCGAACGTCACGAACGTGACCGGCATGTACTTCCGCAGGCCGCCGTAACGGCGCATGTCCACCTCGTCGTTCATCCCGTGCATCACGGAACCGGCGCCGAGGAAGAGGCCCGCCTTGAAGAAGCCGTGGGTGACCAGGTGCATGATCGCGAAGGCGTACCCGATCGGGCCCAGCCCGGCCGCGAGAATCATGTACCCGATCTGCGACATCGTCGAGCCGGCCAGCGCCTTCTTGATGTCGTCCTTCGCGCAACCGACGATCGCACCGAAGAGCAGCGTGACCGCGCCGACCGCGACCACCGCGGTCTGTGCGTCCGGCGCCCCGTTGAAGATCGCGCCCGAGCGGGTGATCAGGTAGACCCCCGCGGTGACCATCGTGGCGGCGTGGATCAGGGCCGAGACCGGGGTCGGGCCCTCCATCGCGTCACCCAGCCAGGACTGCAGCGGCACCTGTGCGGACTTGCCGCACGCGGCCAGCAGCAGCATCAGCCCGATGGCGGTGAGCATGCCCTCGCTCGTCTCGCTCGCCGCGCCCAGCACCGGACCGAACGCGAACGTCCCGAAGGTGGTGAACATCAGCATGATCGCGATCGACAGGCCCATGTCGCCGACCCGGTTGACCAGGAATGCCTTCTTGGCCGCCGTCGCCGCGCTCGGCTTGTGCTGCCAGAACCCGATGAGGAGGTACGAGGCGAGGCCGACGCCCTCCCAGCCGACGTACAGCAGGAGGTAGTTGTCGGCGAGGACGAGCAGCAGCATCGCCGCGAGGAAGAGATTCAGATAGCCGAAGAAGCGGCGGCGCCGCTCGTCGTGCTCCATATAGCCGATCGAGTAGATGTGGATCAGCGATCCGACACCGGTGATCAGCAGCACGAACGTCATCGACAACTGGTCGAGCTGGAAGGCGACGTCGGCCTGGAAGCCGCCCACCGGGATCCAGCTGAAGAGGTGCTGGTGCAGGGCGCGTTCCTCGGCGCCCCGGCTCAGCATGTTCGCGAACAGCAGCAGGCCGATGACGAACGACACCACCGCGAGCAGCGTGCCGAGCCAATGGCCCGTACGGTCCAGGCGTTTGCCGCCGCAGAGCAGCACGGCCGCACCGACCAGTGGTGCCCCGACGAGCAGCGCGATCAGAGATTCCACGAGTACGACCCCTTACAGCTTCATCAGGCTGGCGTCGTCGACCGAGGCCGTATGGCGGGTACGGAAGATCGTCACGATGATCGCCAGGCCGACCACGACCTCGGCCGCGGCGACGACCATCGTGAAGAACGCGATGATCTGGCCGTCCAGATTTCCGTGCAGCCGCGAGAAGGCCACGAAGGCGAGATTGCAGGCGTTCAGCATCAGCTCGACGCACATGAAGAGCACGATGGCGTTCCGCCGGATCAGCACCCCGGCCGCGCCGATGGTGAAGAGCAGCGCCGCCAGATAGAGGTAGTTGATCGGATTCATCGCGTGGCCTCCTCGCCGCGCTCCCGGGCCTGCTCGCCGCGCTCGCTCTCGGTACGGCGGTCGGTCTCGCCGCGCTGCAGCCACTCCGAGGAGCGCCGCTCCAGCGCCGCCAGCTCCGCCAGCGACTCCCCCGACACGTCCCGGATCTGACCGCGCTTGCGCAGGGTCGGATTGACGGTGAGCTCGGAGGGGGTGCCGTCGGGCAGCAGACCGGGCACGTCGACCGCGTTGTGCCGGGCGTACACACCGGGCGCGGGCAGCGGCACGACCTGCGTGCCTTCCCGTACGCGGCGCTCGGCCAGCTCGCGCTGGGTCTTGGCGCGCTCGGTGCGCTCCTTGTGCGTGAGGACCATCGCGCCGACCGCCGCGGTGATCAGCAGCGCGCCGGTGAGCTCGAACGCGAAGACGTACTTGGTGAAGATGAGGGCCGCCAGGCCCTGGACGTTGCCCCCGGCGTTGGCCTCGCCGAGGCCGTTGAAGTGGCGCACCGAGGCGTTCCCGAGGCCGGCGATCAGCAGGATGCCGAAGCCGAGTCCGGCGCCTGCCGCCAGCCAGCGCTGGCCCTTGAGCGTCTCCTTGAGGGAGTCCGCCGCCGTGACGCCGACCAGCATGACCACGAAGAGGAAGAGCATCATGATCGCGCCGGTGTAGACGACGATCTGGACGATGCCGAGGAAGTACGCGCCGTTGGCGAGGTAGAAGACCGCCAGGATGATCATGGTGGCGGCGAGCGAGAGCGCGCTGTGCACCGCCCGCTTCATCAGGACCGTGGCCAGCGCGCCGACCACGGCGACCGTGCCGAGGATCCAGAACTGCACCGCCTCGCCCATGGAGGTCGCGGAGGCCGCGGCCAGTACTGCGCTGCTCATGCCTCCACCCCCGTCCCCGCCGGGCGCTCGGCCGTGGGGGCCGGGGTCTCGGGCACCCCGCGGCCGTCGTCCGGCCGCTCGCCCTTGCTGACCGCGACCTGCTGCTCTGTGCCCGGCGCGGCCTCGGTCACCAGGCCGTTGTAGTAGTCCTTCTCCGTCATGCCGGGGAAGATCGCGTGCGGGCTGTCGACCATGCCCTCCTCCAGGCCCGCGAGCAGCTCCTCCTTGGTGTAGATGAGGGACTCGCGGGTGCGGTCGGCGAGCTCGTACTCGTTCGTCATCGTGAGCGCGCGGGTGGGGCACGCCTCGACGCACAGGCCGCACAGGATGCAGCGGAGGTAGTTGATCTGGTAGACGCGGCCGTACCGCTCGCCGGGCGAGTAGCGCTCCTCGTCCGTGTTGTCCGCGCCCTCCACATAGATGGCGTCGGCCGGGCAGGCCCAGGCGCAGAGCTCGCAGCCCACGCACTTCTCCAGGCCGTCCGGATGGCGGTTGAGCTGGTGCCGGCCGTGGAAACGAGGCGCGGTCGGCTTCTTCTCCTCCGGGTACTGCTCGGTGAGCCGCTTCTTGAACATGGCCTTGAAGGTCACGCCGAAGCCGGCCACCGGATTCTGGAAATCAGACACCGTTGTCCCCCTTCCCACTTTCGTCACTGTCAGTATTGACCCCGCCACTGACAATCAGCTCTCGATCTTGGTGACGGGGGCGCCGGCGCGGCACCGGCGGCAGGGTCTGACCGGGCAGCGGCGGTACGGGGAAGCCGCCGGCCATCGGGTCGAAGGGCTCCTGCTCCGCCGGCTCCTCCTCCTTCTCGCTCTTGCGGAAGAAGTCCGCGACGAAGGAGATCAGCAGCAGGGCGACCGCGGCGCCGCCGACGTACAGCACGATCCGCTGGAAGTCGTAGCCCTCGTTGCGCAGCGCCCGCACCGTCGCGACCAGCATCAGCCAGACCATCGAGACCGGGATGAGGACCTTCCAGCCCAGCTTCATGAACTGGTCGTAGCGGACGCGGGGCAGCGTGCCGCGCAGCCAGATGAAGAAGAAGAGCAGCAGCTGGATCTTGATGGTGAACCAGAGCAGCGGCCACCAGCCGTGGTTCGCGCCCTCCCAGAAGGTGCTGATCGGCCAGGGGGCGCGCCAGCCGCCGAGGAAGAGGGTGACCGCGACCGCCGAGACGGTGACCATGTTGACGTACTCGGCGAGCATGAACATCGCGAACTTGATGGACGAGTACTCGGTGTTGAAGCCGCCGACCAGGTCGCCCTCGGACTCCGGCATGTCGAACGGCGCACGGTTGGTCTCGCCGACCATCGCCACGATGTAGATCAGGAAGGAGACCGGCAGCAGCGCGACGTACCAGGTGCTCTGCTGTCCGTCGACGATCGCCGAGGTGGACATCGAGCCGGAGTAGAGGAACACCGACGCGAAGGCCATGCCCATCGCGATCTCGTAGCTGATCATCTGGGCGCACGAGCGGAGACCGCCGAGCAGCGGGTACGTCGAGCCCGAGGACCAGCCCGCGAGCACGATGCCGTAGATGCCGACCGAGGCCGTGGCCAGGATGTAGAGGACGGCGATCGGCAGGTCGGTCAGCTGCATCGTCGTGCGCTGACCGAAGATCGAGATCTCGTTGTTCGCCGGGCCGAACGGGATGACGGCGAACGCCATGAAGGCGGGGATGGCCGCGACGACCGGGGCGAGGACGTACACCGCCTTGTCCGCCCGCTTGACGACCACGTCCTCCTTCAGCATCAGCTTGATGCCGTCGGCGAGGGACTGGAGCATGCCCCAGGGGCCGTGCCGGTTGGGCCCGATGCGCAGCTGCATCCAGGCGACGACCTTGCGCTCCCAGACGATCGAGAAGAGCACGGTCAGCATCAGGAACGCGAAGCAGAAGACCGCCTTGATGACCACCAGCCACCACGGGTCGCGCCCGAAGACGCTCAGGTCCTCGGCGGCCAGCGCGATCCGGTCCGCGCCGAGCGCCAGCTGTTCCGCGGCGAGACTCATCATTCCGCCACCTCCGTGCCGTCCGCCGGGGCCGCCGGGCCCGCGGTCTTCGCGGCGACAGTCACCAGGTCACCGGGGTTCGCTCCGGTGTCGTACGGGACGCCGCCGCCCCGGGAGTTGAGCGGCAGCCACACCACCCGGTCGGGCATCTCGCTGATCTGGAGGGGGAAGGTCACCGCGCCGCGCGGGCCGGTGACCTGCACCTCCGCGCCGTCCTTGAGGCCCGCCTCGGCGGCGGTGGCGGCGGACATCCGGGCCACCGCGGCGTGCCGGGTGCCGGCCAGCGCCGCGTCGCCCTCCTGCATCCGCCCCTGGTCCAGCAGCAGCCGGTGCCCGGCGAGCACCGCCTCGCCCGCGCCGGGCCGGGGCAGCGCCCGCGCCTCGGTGCCGGCGAGCAGGTCACCGGCGGCGCGCTGCCCGTCCCAGCCGCCGAGCCGGTCCAGCTCCGCCCGTACGACGCGCACGTCCGGAAGCGCCAGACCCGGTACGGAGTCGTCCGCCACGGAGATCGCGTCCGCGAGCATGTGCAGCACCCGGGCGTCCGGGAGCAGATGGCGGCGGGTCATCTGGTCCGGCTTGAGCGCGGCCTCGAAGGGCCGTGCCCGGCCTTCCCAGTTGAGGAACGTGCCGGCCTTCTCCACGACGGCGGCCACCGGCAGCACCACATCGGCCCGCCGCGTGACCTCGCTCGGCCGCTGCTCCAGGCTGACCAGGAAGCCGACCGCGTCCAGCGCCTCGGCCGCGCGCCGGGGGTCGGGCAGGTCCTCGACCCCGACTCCGGCCACCACCAGGGCGTTCAGCTCGCCGGTGGCCGCGGCCTCCAGAATCTGGCCGGTGTCCCGGCCGTGCCGGTGCGGCAGCGCGGCCACGCCCCAGGCGCGGGCGACCTCGTCGCGGGCGCGCGGGTCCGTCGCGGGCCGGCCGCCGGGCAGCAGCCCGGGGAGCGCGCCCGCTTCGACGGCGCCCCGCTCGCCCGCCCGGCGCGGGATCCATACGAGCCGCGCACCGGTGGCCGAAGCGGCGCGTACCGCAGCGGTGAGCGCCCCCGGTACCGCGGCCAGCCGCTCGCCGACGACGATCACCGAGCCCTCGGCCCGCAGCGCCTCCGCCGCGGCCCGGCCCTCGCCTTCCAGCCCGACCCCGGCGGCCAGCGCGTCCAGCCACTCCGTCTCCGTACCGGGCGCCGCGGGCAGCAGCGTGCCGCCCGCCTTGATGAGCCCCCGGGTGGCGTACGAAGCGAGCCCGAACGTCCGCTGGCGGTTCTTGCGGTGCGCCTTGCGCAGCCGCAGGAAGACGCCGGGCGCCTCCTCCTCGGCCTCGATACCCGCCAGCAGCACGGCCGGCGCGGCCTCCAGCGAGCGGTAGGTGACTCCCTGTCCGTCCAGGTCACGGCCGCGCCCCGCGACCTGCGCCGCGAGGAAACCGGCCTCCTCCGCGCTGTGCACGCGGGCCCGGAAGTCGATGTCGTTCGTGTCCAGGACGGTGCGCGCGAACTTGGCGTACGCGTAGGAGTCCTCGACCGTGAGGCGGCCGCCGGTCAGCACGCCGGCCCGGCCGCGCGCCGCGGCGAGCCCGCGGGCCGCCGCCTCCAGCGCCTCGGGCCAGCTCGCCGGGGTCAGCTCACCCGAGGACGCGTCCCGGACGAGCGGCGTCTCCAGCCGGTCGGGCAACTGCCCGTACCGGAAGGCGAACCGCCCCTTGTCGCAGATCCACTCCTCGTTGACCTCGGGGTCGTCCGCCGCGAGCCGCCGCATGACCTTGCCGCGCCGGTGGTCCGTACGCGTCGCGCAGCCGCCCGCGCAGTGCTCGCACACGGACGGCGAGGAGACCAGGTCGAAGGGGCGGGAGCGGAACCGGTACGCCGCCGAGGTCAGCGCGCCGACCGGGCAGATCTGGATGGTGTTCCCGGAGAAGTACGACTCGAACGGGTCGCCCTGGCCGGTGCCGACCTGCTGCAGCGCGCCGCGCTCCAGCAGCTCGATCATCGGGTCACCGGCGACCTGGTTCGAGAAGCGGGTGCAGCGTGCGCACAGGACGCAGCGCTCGCGGTCCAGCAGCACCTGCTGGGAGATCGGTACCGGCTTCTGGAACGTGCGCTTCTTGCCCTCGAAGCGGGAGTCGGCCTGCCCCGCGGACATGGCCTGGTTCTGCAGCGGGCACTCGCCGCCCTTGTCGCAGACCGGGCAGTCCAGCGGGTGGTTGATCAGCAGCAGCTCCATCACGCCACGCTGCGCCTTCTCGGCGACCGGCGAGGTGAGCTGGGACTTCACGACCATGCCGTCGGTGCAGGTGATCGTGCAGGACGCCATGGGCTTGCGCTGGCCCTCGACCTCGACGATGCACTGGCGGCAGGCGCCGGCCGGGTCCAGCAGCGGGTGGTCGCAGAAGCGCGGGATCTCGATGCCGAGCATCTCGGCGGCCCGGATGACCAGGGTGCCCTTGGGCACGCTGATCTCGATGCCGTCGATGGTCAGCGACACGAGGTCTTCGGGCGGAACCGCCGCCTCGCCGCCCCCGGAGGGCGCGTTGTTAGTGGTCACTGTCATGCGTTCACCTCCAGGTGCTTGTCCGCCCAAGCGGTCGACTTGGCGGGGTCGAAGGGGCAGCCCTTGCCGGTGACGTGCTGCTCGTACTCCGCGCGGAAGTACTTGAGCGAGGAGAAGATCGGCGAGGCGGCGCCGTCACCGAGGGCACAGAAGGACTTGCCGTTGATGTTGTCGGCGATGTCGTTCAGCTTGTCGAGGTCCGTCATACGGCCCTTGCCGGCCTCGATGTCCCGCAGCAGCTGGACGAGCCAGTAGGTGCCCTCGCGGCACGGCGTGCACTTTCCGCACGATTCATGCGCATAAAACTCGGTCCAGCGAGTGACGGCCCGTACGACGCAGGTGGTCTCGTCGAAGCACTGGAGGGCCTTGGTGCCGAGCATCGAGCCGGCCGCGCCGACGCCCTCGTAGTCCAGTGGGACGTCCAGGTGCTCGTCGGTGAACATCGGCGTGGACGAGCCGCCGGGGGTCCAGAACTTCAGCCGGTGGCCGGGGCGGATGCCGCCGCTCATGTCGAGCAGCTGGCGCAGCGTGATGCCCAACGGGGCTTCGTACTGGCCGGGGTTGGTGACATGGCCGCTGAGCGAGTAGAGCGTGAAGCCCGGGGACTTCTCGCTGCCCATGGAGCGGAACCACTCCTTGCCCCGGTTCATGATGGCGGGAACCGACGCGATGGACTCGACGTTGTTCACGACAGTGGGGCAGGCGTACAGGCCGGCCACCGCGGGGAAAGGGGGACGCAGCCGGGGCTGTCCGCGCCGGCCTTCGAGGGAGTCCAGCAGCGCGGTCTCCTCGCCGCAGATGTACGCGCCCGCGCCCGCGTGCACGGTGAGTTCCAGATCGAGTCCGGACCCCATCACGTTCTTGCCGAGGTAGCCCGCCGCGTACGCCTCGCGTACGGCCTCGTGCAGGCGCCGCAGTACGGGCACGGTCTCGCCGCGCAGATAGATGAACGCGTGCTCGGACCGGATCGCGTGGCACGCGATGACGATGCCTTCAATGAGCGCATGCGGGTTCGCGAAGAGGAGCGGGATGTCCTTGCAGGTCCCGGGCTCCGACTCGTCGGCGTTGACAACAAGATAGTGCGGCTTGCCGTCCCCCTGCGGGATGAACTGCCACTTCATGCCCGTGGGGAAGCCGGCGCCGCCGCGGCCGCGCAGCCCCGCGTCCTTGACGTACGCGATGACGTCGTCCGGCGGCATGGCCAGGGCCTTGCGCGCGCCCTCGTAGCCTTCGTGCCGCCGGTAGGTCTCCAGGGTCCAGGAGTTCGGCTGGTCCCAGAAGGCCGACAGGACGGGGGTGAGCAGCTTCTCCGGGCTGGTCCCGCCCTCGGCCTCCGGCTGGGAGTGGCCCCCATATTCCGTGGACAACGTCATCACTCTCCCTCCTCGGCAGCGGGGCCCGACGCAATGTCACG
>NZ_NHSG01000321.1:0-32016 GCF_020024005.1 Streptomyces purpurogeneiscleroticus | reverse complement strand
CCGAGTCCCCGCTTCCCCCCTGCGCCCCTCTTCGGCCGCCTCGCGACCGCAGGTACGATGCGGGCACGGCGCGGGGGATCATTTGTGGGGGACAGGATGGATTGTGGCGCGCAGGGCACGGCGGCCCCGGCCGAACTCGCCTGGCTGCGCGCGGTCGACGCGTACACCATGGGCGCGTACGCGCAGGCCGAGGAGGAGTTCCGGGCCGCGGTGCGGATCGACCCCTCGATGGCGGACGCCTGGCTCGGGCTGCACGCGCTGCGCGCGGACACCACCACCGCGCTGCTGCGGATGTACCGGCACCGCGACCGCTTCGGCGAGCAGCGCGCCCGCCACCGCCGCACCCTCAACTCCTGGTACTGGCTGGGCTGGTGGGTGCAGCCGGTGCTGGAGTCCGGCCGCGACCTGCTGCTCGCGCACGCCTCGCACTGGCTGGACGGTCGGCACGTCGCCGAGCTGGACCAGGCGCTGGCCGGCTGCCCGCCGGTCGACGCCGACCCGCAGGTACGTTTCCTGCACGCCTGCCGCGCGTACCTGGTCAAGGACTGGGAGCAGCTCGTGCGGCACACCGAGCCGCTGATCGACGACCCGCTGCTGGGCATCGAGGCGGGGCTGTTCGGCGGCATGGCGCGGGTCCGGCTGGAGATGTACGGACAGGCCGAACCGCTGCTGTCCGCCGCCCTGATGCGGTGCCGCAGCGAGCAGCCGCAGCGCAAGGAGCTGCGGTACTGGCTGGCGCGGGCGCACGAGGGCACGGGGCGCAGCGCCGCGGCCCTCCCTCTGTATCGCGCCGTTCACCGCGTGGATCCGGCCTTCATGGACACCGCGGCCCGGCTCGCGGCCATCGCCGAGTGCGACGGCCTGGAGGAGGGCGCGGACCTGGCCGCGGTGCCGGCCGGGCTCGGGCAGGAGAACGGCGGCGATCTGGACCCGCTGGCGCCGCTGGACCCGGTGGACGGCCGGGAGTTGCTGGCCACGGCCGATCCGGAAGGGCCGGACGCGGACCTGCTCGGCTCGCAGGCCGCCGGCACGGCGGGGCCCGCTCGCGCCCCGCGCGTACCGGAGCAGCGCGGCACCGACCAGCTGCCGACCGGACCCGCCGACCCCGTCCTGCTGGAGCAGGCGCTCCAGGAGCTGGAGCGGATGGTGGGGCTGGAGCCGGTGAAGCGGCAGGTCCGGGCGCTGTCGGCGCAGCTGCGGATGGCGCGGCTGCGGGCGGGGCAGGGCCTGCCCGTGCAGCCGCCGAAGCGGCACTTCGTCTTCTCGGGCCCCTCGGGGACGGGCAAGACGACGGTGGCGCGGATACTCGGCCGGGTCTTCTACGCGCTGGGGCTGCTGGGCGGCGACCATCTCGTGGAGGCCCAACGGGCCGATCTGGTGGGCGAGTTCCTCGGCCAGACGGCGGTGAAGGCGAACGAGCTGATCGACTCGGCGCTGGGCGGCGTGCTCTTCGTCGACGAGGCGTACTCCCTCTCCAACTCCGGCTACACCAAGGGCGACGCGTACGGCGACGAGGCGCTGCAGGTGCTGCTGAAGCGCGCGGAGGACAACCGCGACCGGCTGGTGGTGATCCTCGCCGGGTATCCGGAGGGCATGGACCGGCTGCTGGCCGCGAATCCCGGGCTCTCCTCCCGCTTCACCACCCGCGTGGACTTCCCCAGTTACCGCCCGCTGGAGCTCACGGCCATCGGCGAGGTGCTGGCCGCGGACAACGGCGACCGCTGGGACGAGGAGTCGCTGGACGAGCTGCGCAGCATCGCCGGGCACGTCGTGGACCAGGGCTGGATCGACGAGCTGGGCAACGGCCGCTTCCTGCGCACGCTGTACGAGAAGAGCTGCGCCTACCGCGACCTGCGGCTGTCGACGTGGGCGGGCACGCCGGGGCGCGAGGATCTCTCGACGCTGCGGCTGCCGGATCTGATGCAGGCGTACGGCGAGGTGCTGTCGGGGCGGGGGCCGGCGCCGGACCTGGGGCCGTAGGGCCGCAGATCCGGGCCGCCCCGCTCTCCCGTACAGGTGGTCAGCCGGCCATCGCCCGGTCCCCCGACTGGAGATCCCCGGCCTCGCGCGGCTCGGCGATGTGCGCCGGTGCGGTCTCCCCGCGGTGAGCGGGATCGCGTACCTCTCCGACCAGCTTCTCCAGGACGTCCTCCAGCGCGACCAGGCCGAGCACCCGGCCCGCGCCGTCGGAGACCGCCGCGAGGTGCGAGGCGGCCCGGCGCATCGCGGTGAGCGCGTCGTCCAGCGGGAGTTCGGCGCGGAGCGTGGTCATCGGGTGCCAGATGTGCTGCGGCACCGCACGGTCCCGCTCCTCCAGGTCCAGGACGTCCTTGACGTGCAGATAGCCCATGTACGCACCGCCCGGCGCGGACACCGGGAAGCGCGAGAAGCCCGTCTTCACGGTCAGCTCCTCGACCTGCCGGGGCGTGACGGACGGGTCGACGGTGACCAGGGCCGCGCGGTCGATCAGTACGTCGGTGACCGGGCGGCGGCCCAGCTCCAGGGCGTCGGAGAGGCGTTCCTGCTCCCCCGGGTCCAGCAGCCCGGCCTGGCCCGCGTCCGCCACGAGGTGGGTGAGCTGCTCGGTGGTGAAGACCGCCTCGACCTCGTCCTTGGGCTCCACGCGGAAGAGCCGCAGAATGCCGCGGGAGCAGGCGCCCAGCAGGGCGGTGACCGGGCGGCACATCCGCGCGAAGACGACCAGGCCCGGGCTGAACCACAGGGCGGTCTTCTCCGGCGCGGCCATCGCGAGGTTCTTCGGCACCATCTCACCGATGACCAGGTGGAGGAAGACCACGAGGGCGAGGGCGATGGCGTAACCCAGCGGGTGGATCAGCGCTTCGGGGAGGTGCACGGCGTGGAAGAGCGGCTCCAGCAGCCGGGCCACGGTCGGCTCGGCGACCGCACCCAGCGTCAGCGAGCAGACGGTGATGCCGAACTGCGCGGCGGCCATCATCTGCGGGAGGTTCTCCAGCCCGTACAGCACCCGCTTCGCCCGCTTGGAGCCCTCGGAGGCGAGCGGCTCGATCTGGCTGCGGCGTACGGAGACCAGCGCGAACTCCGCGCCGACGAAGAAGCCGTTGGCGAGCACGAGCAGGGCGGCGAAGAACAGTTGCAGCACGTTCATCGGACACCTGCCCGCTCGCCGGCCTGCGCGGCGACGGCGCCCTGCGGCGCCCCGGTCCGTATCAGGCGCACCCGGTCGGCACGGTGGTGGTCGACCAGCCGCACCCGCAGCCGCCAGCCGTCCAGTTCGGCGGTGTCCCCGGGGGCGGGGATCCGGCCGAGTACGTGGGCGACCAGTCCGGCCACGGTCTCGTACGGGCCGTCCGGCGCGCTCAGGCCGATGCGGCGGAGCGTGTCGACGCGGCAGCCGCCGTCGGCGTCCCAGGCGGGATGGCCGTCCTCGGCGGGCGCGAGCACCAGCTCCGGCAGGTCCGCGTGGTCGTGCTCGTCGCGGACCTCGCCGACCAGCTCCTCGATGATGTCCTCCAGGGTCACCACGCCGGCCGTGCCGCCGTACTCGTCGACGACCACGGCTATCGGCTGCTCACTGCGCAGCCGCTCCAGCAGCGGCTGAACGGGCAGCGACTCCGGGACCAGCAGCGGGGCGACCGCTATCCGGCCGACGGGGGTACGCAGCCGTTCGTCCGCGGGTACGGCGAGCGCGTCCTTGAGGTGGACCATGCCCACGACCTCGTCGATCCGGGTGTCATAGACGGGGAAACGGGAGAGGCCCGTGGCACGGGTGAGGTTCAGTACGTCCTCGGCGGTCGCGGAGGACTGCAGCGCGGAGACGCGGACCCGCGGGGTCATCACGTTCTCAGCGGTCAGCTCGCCGAGCGCGAGGGTGCGCACGAAGAGGTCGGCGGTGTCCTGCTCGATGGCTCCGGCCAGCGCGGAGTGCCGGGCCAGCGAGACCAGTTCGCCGGGCGTGCGGGCGGAGGCCAGCTCGTCGGTGGGCTCTACGCCGAGGGACCGTACGAGACGGTTGGCCACGGTGTTGAGCAGCGCGATGACCGGGCGGAAGAAGCGCGAGAAGGCGTTCTGCGGACCGGCGACGAAGCGGGCGACGGTGAGCGGCTTGGAGACCGCCCAGTTCTTGGGGACCAGCTCGCCGATCACCATCTGGACGGCGGAGGCCAGCAGCATGCCGATGACGACGGCGATGCCGGGCACCGCGCCGGCCGGCAGCCCGGTGGCCGCCAGCGGCCCGCCGAGCAGCTCGGCGAGGGCGGGCTCGGCGAGCATGCCGACCACCAGGGAGGTGATGGTGATGCCCAGTTGAGTGCCGGAGAGCTGGAAGGAGAGCTCGCGCAGCGCGGTGACGACCGTACGGGCGCGGCGGTCACCGGCTTCGGCGGCCCGTTCGGCCGCCGCCTTCTCCACTGTGACGAGGCCGAACTCCGCGGCCACGAAAAAGCCGTTCGCCAGGATCAGCACAAAGGCCGCGGCGAGCAGCAGCAGGGGGACTGTCATGCCGCCGCCTCCGTGGTGCACGGGACATCCGCGGTCTGCGGGCGGAGTCCGGGAGGGGCGGCGCAGGTACTACAGGACGATCCGTCCATTGCTGGAAGGAGTCACTCCTCGGGTCGCAGGGTCCCCGCGAAGGGGGCGGGCACGGCGCGGCCCCGGGGGTACAGAGTAATCAGGCCGGGCGCGGCGAGGGGAGAGCCGACGGACGTGCGGTACGCCGCACGGCGCGGCCCGGACGGCTCGGCGCGGACGGACGGGGCGGGCCCGTCCGGTCAGCGGTCGTGGCCGTCGGTGCCGTGCGCCTCGACCAGTGCCCGCAGCGTACGGGCGTCCTGGACGGCCTGTTCCTTCGCGATGCCGGGCTGGATGCCCATGGCGGGCAGGCTGGTGCCGTCGGCGAGGTCGAGGTGGACCCAGGCGTCGCCGACGCGGAGGTTCACCCGCAGGACTTCGGCCCAGGCCAGCTCGCGCTTGGTCGTGAGGTTGACGACGGTGACGCCGTGCCCGGTGGCGACGACCTTGGGCCGCGCGAGCAGCAGCAGGACGGCCAGTACGAGCAGTCCGGTGAACACGAAGCTGATCCGCTCGCCGCCGCTGAGGGCGGGCAGCAGGAACGCGACGACCGTGAGGGCCACCAGCTGGGCGATGCCGACGACGTACAGGACGGCACGGGTGCGGGCGGGCCGGAAGGTCACCGGGAGGTCGGGCAGAGGCGCGGACACGTCGTCGTCTTCCGTGGCGGGGGTGGCGGCGCGGGCCGTACGTAAAGGTACGTACGGCCCGGCCGTACGGGGTTCAGAGGCGGCAGGCGTGGATGCCGGTCGTCAGGATCGCGCGGGCACCGAGGGCGTACAGCTCGTCCATGATGCGCTGGGCGTCCTTGGAGGGGACCATCGAGCGGACCGCGACCCAGCCTTCGTGGTGCAGCGGGGAGACGGTCGGCGACTCCAGGCCCGGGGTGAGCGCGACGGCCTTCTCGACGTGCTCGACGCGGATGTCGTAGTCCATCATCACGTACCGGCGGGCCACCAGGACGCCCTGCATGCGGCGGAGGAACTGCTGCACCTTCGGGTCGTCGGCGGGGGCGCCCTCGCGGCGGATGACGACGGCCTCGGACTTCAGGATCGGCTCGCCGATGATCTCCAGGCCGGCGTTGCGCAGCGTCGTACCGGTCTCGACCACATCCGCGATGACCTGGGCGACGCCCAGCTGGATGGCGGTCTCCACCGCACCGTCGAGGTGGACGACCGAGGCTTCCACGCCGTTGTCCGCGAGGTGCTGCTTGACAAGGCCGGAGAAGGAGGAGGCGATGGTCATGCCGCCGAACTCGCTGACGTCCTTGGCGGTACCCGGCAGGGTCGCGTAGCGGAACGTCGAGCCGGCGAAGCCGAGCTGCATGATCTCCTCGGCGTCCGAACCGGAGTCGAGCAGCAGGTCACGGCCGGTGATGCCGATGTCGAGCTTGCCCGAGCCCACGTAGACGGCGATGTCGCGGGGGCGCAGGAAGAAGAACTCGACCTCGTTCTCGGCGTCGACCAGGACCAGCTCCCTGCGGTCCTTGCGCTGGCGGTAGCCGGCCTCATGGAGCATCGCCGACGCAGGCTCGGACAGTGAACCCTTGTTGGGGACGGCGATGCGCAGCATGAGAGAGCTTCCTTTGTACGAGGGAGAGGGTGAGCGGTGCGTGATGCGGATCAGAGGTGGGCGTAGACGTCGTCAAGGCTGATGCCCTTGGCGACCATCATCACCTGAAGGTGGTAGAGGAGCTGCGAGATCTCCTCGGCGGCGGCGTCGTGGGATTCGTACTCCGCGGCCATCCACACCTCGGCGGCCTCTTCGACGACCTTCTTGCCGATCGCATGGACGCCGGACTGGACCAGCTCGGCGGTGCGGGAGGTGGCGGGGTCGCCGGTGGCGGCCTTCTGCTGGAGCTCGGCGAAGAGCTCCTCGAACGTCTTCTTGGACATGGTGATACCCACCCTAGCGGTCGCCCGGGCCCGGTCAGCGCCAGGGTTCGGATACTGAACGGAGCGTGGCGGCCGTGGCGACGGCGGCGGTGACCGCCTCGTGGCCCTTGTCCTCGCGGGAGCCCTCCAGGCCCGCGCGGTCCAGCGCCTGCTGCTCGTCGTCACAGGTCAGCACGCCGAAGCCGATGGGCACGCCGGTCTCGATGGAGACCTGGGTCAGGCCCTGGGTGACGCCCTGGCAGACGTACTCGAAGTGCGGGGTGCCGCCGCGGATGACCACGCCGAGCGCGACCACCGCGTCGTACCCGCGGCCCGCGAGCACCTTGGCGACGACCGGGAGCTCGAAGCTGCCCGGGACGCGCAGCAGGGTCGGCTCGTCGATGCCCAGCTCGGTCAGCGCGCGCAGCGCACCGTTGACCAGGCCGTCCATGACCTGGGTGTGCCACTGGGCAGCGATGACGGCCACCCGGAGGTCGCCACAGTTCTTCACGGACAGTTCGGGTGCGCCCTTGCCGCTCACGTTGCTCCTCGTGCTGCTTGCTGATGTTGTCGGGGTACGGGGATGTCTTACGGGGTCGTACGGGGATGTCTTACTGGGTGCCGCAGGCCGAGGCGCGGTCCGCCGGGTCCAGCCACGGCAGGTCGTGCCCCATGCGGTCGCGCTTGGTGCGCAGGTACCGCAGGTTGTGCTCGCCGGCCTGGACCGGCATCGGCTCCCGGCCGGTGACGTGCAGGCCGTGCTCGACCAGGGCCGCGGTCTTCTCGGGGTTGTTGGTCAGCAAGTGCAGCGAGCGCACTCCGAGGTCCTTGAGGATCTGCGCGCCGGCCGCGTAGTCCCGTGCGTCGGCGGGCAGGCCCAGCTCCAGGTTGGCGTCCAGAGTGTCGCGGCCGCGCTCCTGGAGCTCGTAGGCGCGCAGCTTGGACAGCAGTCCGATGCCGCGTCCCTCATGGCCGCGCAGGTAGATCACCGCGCCGCGGCCCGCCTCGCTGACCCGGCGCAACGACTCCTGGAGCTGCGGACCGCAGTCGCAGCGCAGCGAGTGGAAGATGTCGCCGGTCAGGCACTCGGAGTGGACCCGGACGAGGACGTCCTCGCCGTCGCCGAGGTCGCCCGCGACCAGCGCGATGTGCTCGACGCCGTCCACGGTGGAGCGGTAGCCGTGCGCGGTGAAGTCGCCGAACGCGGTGGGCAGCCGGGTGGTGGCCTCGCGGCGGACGGTCGGCTCGGAGCTGCTGCGGTAGGCGATCAGATCCTCGATGGAGATGATCGCGAGGCCGTGCTTGCGGGCGAACGGGATCAGCTCGGGCAGCCGCAGCATGGTGCCGTCCTCGCCCGCGATCTCCACGATCGCGGCGGCGGGCCGCAGCCCGGCGAGCCGGGCGAGGTCCACGCCGGCCTCGGTGTGGCCGTTGCGCACCAGCACACCGCCGGGCTTGGCGCGCAGCGGGAAGATGTGGCCCGGGCGGACGAAGTCGCCGGGTGCGGACTCGCCGGAGGCCAGCATGCGCAGCGTGGTGGCGCGGTCGGCGGCGGAGATGCCGGTGGACACGCCGTGTTCGGCGGTGGCGTCCACGGAGACGGTGAAGGCCGTCTGCATCGACTCGGTGTTGTTCTGGACCATCTGCGGGAGTTCGAGCCGGTCCAGCTCCGGGCCCTCCATGGGCGCGCAGATCAGGCCGCGGCACTCGCTCATCATGAAGGCGACGATCTCGGGGGTGGCCTTCTCGGCCGCGAGGACGAGGTCGCCCTCGTTCTCCCGGCTCTCGTCGTCGACGACCACGACGGGGCGGCCGGCCGCGATGTCCGCGATGGCCCGCTCGACGGGGTCGAGCGTGAGGTCGATCGCGTCGGGGCCTTCGTACCAGTTCTGCTGTGCGGTCATGCCGCCGCTCCTTCCAGGACGGGCTGCGTACTCGTACGGGAGCGCAGCCACCAGTCGCGCAGGCCCCACAGGACGAGACCGAGGTAGACGACGTAGACCAGGCCGGAGAAGGCCAGGCCGCTGCTGAAGGCCAGCGGGACGCCGACCACGTCGACCAGCAGCCATGCGAACCAGAACTCGACGAGGCCGCGGGCCTGGGCCACCATCGCGGCGAGCGTGCCGACGAAGATGTAGGCGTCCGGCCAGGGGTTCCAGGACAGCTGGGGGATCTGGGTGAAGAGGAAGCCGACGGCGAGGGTGCCGACGACGGTGGCCGCGATCAGGGCTCCGCGCTCGCGCCAGGAGGCGAAGCGGACGGCGATCGTGCCGTCCTGCGCCTGCTGCCGGCCGCGCTGCCACTGCCGCCAGCCCCACAGGGCGACGCCGATGACCAGCAGCTGCTTGCCGACGCCGCCGGCGAGGTGCGCGGAGGCGTACGCGGCGACGAGGATGACGCCGGAGAGGAACTGTGCGGGCCAGGTCCATATGGAGCGGCGCCAGCCGAGGGCCAGGGCTATCAGGCCGACGGTGTTGCCGATCATGTCGGACCAGATGACGTGCTGGCCGAAGGCGGTGAACGCCTCACCGTTCAGCCAGACCGGGGCGGTCATCGCGCGGCCCCCGCACCGTCGTGGCCGAGCAGCCGCTCGACGTACTTGGCGAGGACGTCGACCTCCAGGTTCACCGGGTCGCCGACCTGCTTGATGCCGAGCGTGGTGAGGTCCAGGGTGGTCGGGATGAGGCTGATGGTGAAGTAGTCGTCCCCGGCCTCGACGACGGTGAGGCTGACGCCGTCGACGGTGATGGAGCCCTTCTCGACGACGTAGCGGGCCATGCCGTCCGGGAGCGCGATCTTCACGATCTCCCAGTGCTCGCCGGGGGTGCGCTCGGCGATGGTGCCCGTGCCGTCCACATGTCCCTGTACGAGGTGGCCGCCGAGCCGCCCGCCGAGCGCCATCGGGCGCTCCAGGTTGACCCGGGAGCCCTTCTCCAGCGCGCCCAGGCTGGACCGCTTCAGCGTCTCGGCCATCACATCGGCGGTGAATTCACCGTTCTCGGTCGTAACGACGGTCAGACACACACCGTTGACCGCGATGGAGTCGCCGTGCTTCGCGCCCTCGGTGACGAGCGGCCCGCGCAGTCGGAAGCGGGAGGCATCGGTCAGCTCCTCGACGGAGACGACCTCACCCAGTTCTTCGACGATTCCGGTGAACACTTCAGTTCTCCTCGTGGAGGGCGGGGGTGGCGGTGATGCGCAGGTCGGGGCCGAGCCGTTCGGTGTCGGTCACGTCGAGGCGCAACGCCTGGGCGATGGTGGTGATTCCGGCGTCACCCAGCACGGCCGGGCCGGCGCCGAGGAGTGTGGGGGCGAGATAGCCGACGACCTTGTCGACAGCGCGGGCGGCGACGAAGGACCCGGCGAGGGTCGGGCCGCCTTCCAGCAGCACGGAGCGGACGCCGCGCTCGTACAGCGCGCCGAGCAGCGCCCGTACGTCCAGGCCCGGTCCGTCCGCGGCACGCGGCAGCCGGACGAGGGGCGCGAGTTCTTCGAGGTGGGTGGCGTCGGCGTCCTCGGCGACCGCGATCAGGGTCGGTGCCGTGCCGTCCAGGATGCGGGCGCCGGGCTTCACGGCCGTGGCGGAGGAGTCGACGACGACCCGCAGCGGCTGGGTGACCTCGGTGTCGGGCAGCCGCGCGCCGAGCTGCGGGTCGTCCGCGCGAGCGGTGCCGGAGCCGACGATCACGGCGTCGGCCAGGGCGCGCAGCCGGTGCACGTCGGCGCGGGACTGCGACGAGGTGATCCACCGGCTGGTGCCGTCGGCGGCCGCGATCCGGCCGTCCAGCGTGGCCGCGTACTTCCACAGCACGAAGGGGCGGCGGCGCAGTACGGAGGTCAGCCAGGCTTCGTTCCCGGCGGCGGCCTCGTCGGCCAGCAGCCCGCCCTCGACGTCGACGCCGGCCGCGCGGAGCGTGATGGCGCCGCCGGTCGCGGTGGGGTTCGGGTCCGGTACGGCATAGACGACGCGGGCGACGCCGGCGTCGATGAGGGCCTGGGCGCAGGGACCGGTACGGCCGGTGTGGTTGCAGGGCTCCAGGGTGACCAGGGCAGTACCGCCGCGGGCCCGCTCACCGGCCGCTTCCAGTGCGTTGACCTCTGCGTGCGGGCCGCCGGCCCGCTGGTGCCAGCCTTCCCCGACCAGCTGCCCGGACGCGTCGAGGACGACACAGCCGACGGCGGGATTGGGGCTGGTGTGCCCGAGGCCGCGGGCGGCGAGCTCGATGGCTCGGCGCATCGCCGTGGTCTCAGCGGGGGCTGTCGCGGCCACCGGGTCCTCCTGCCTCTTCAGGCACGGACTCCGGGGCTGTCGCGAGCGACAGAAGCGG
The DNA here is from genome assembly GCF_020024005.1 of Streptomyces purpurogeneiscleroticus. Lineage (NCBI taxonomy): Bacteria > Bacillati > Actinomycetota > Actinomycetes > Kitasatosporales > Streptomycetaceae > Streptomyces > Streptomyces purpurogeneiscleroticus. Next base: position 21,266 of record NZ_NHSG01000321.1, on the reverse strand, counting down.
TACGGAACAACACGCACACCGGACCGGACAGAGGATCCCGTCCAGCTGGACAGGACCGCCGACGGCGGTGCACCGATGCTGCTCGCCCGCCGCGCACTGCCTCCCATCCGGACTTTAACCGTCGGTGCAGGAATTTCACCTGCTCAACCGGCCGCTGGCTGCGGACGGGTCGCGGACTGTAACCGCCGGTTCGGACTTTCACCGACCCCGGAGTGCGCTGCGTATGTCAGTACCCCTCCAGTCTGCCACGTCTGATCGTCGGCCATGCGGGCGGAAGCCTGTGGGCTGACTCACACCGGGTGGCGATATGTGTACGACCCGTCCACCGGAGTTCCCCGCGCGTTCCTGGGGAGTTCTTACGGTGACGGACCGCGCCCGGCGCGGTCGCATGACAGGACAGTCTCCGGGAGGAGCGGGCGATGACGACGTTTCTGGTGACCGGCGGCACGGGGACCCTCGGGCGGGTGGTGGTGGACCGGCTTCTGGCCGACGGGCACACCGTGCGGGTGCTCAGCCGCCGGCCGCACACCCGCACGGAAAACCCGCGGCTGCACTCGTACGCCGTCGATCTGCGCAACGGCGTCGGGCTCGCCGCCGCGGTGTCCGGCGTGGAGGTGATCGTGCACTGCGCCTCGACACCCTCCGGCGGCGACCTGGATTCTGCAGGCCAGTTGGTGGATGCGGCGCGGACGGCGGGCGTACGCCACCTCGTCTATATCTCCATCGTCGGCGTGGACCGTGTGCCCTTGCGCTACTACCGCACCAAGCACGAGGTCGAGCGGCTGCTGGCGGAGTCGGACGTGCCGTGGACCGTGCTGCGCACGACGCAGTTCCACGATCTGGTGCTGCGGCTGGTGAAGGCCGGCGCGCGGTCGCCGGTGCTGCCGGTCCCGGCGGGCATACGGGTCCAGCCCGTCGACGTCCGCGAGGTGGGCGCGCGGCTGGTGGAGCTGGCGTACGGGGAACCCGCCGGGAACGTCCCGGACATGGGCGGACCGGAGATCCTCACCGCCCGCGAACTGGTCGACCGCACCCTGCACGCGGGCGAGCGCCGCCGCCTCACGCTGCCGCTGCGCCTGCCCGGCGCGACGTTCCGGGCCCTGCGGGCAGGCGGCAACCTCGCCCCGGACCAGGCGACCGGCAAGCTCCGCTACACCGACTTCCTGGCCGAACGCGGCGGCCGGGTCCCGGGCGTCCGGGTGGTGCGGAGCGGCGACACCACGGGCGGCTAAGGGACTTCCGGCGGGCCGCCGGGGGCGTGGTCGGCGCCGGAGCCGGGGCTGAAGCCGGGGGCGAAATCGGGGCCGAAGAGGTCGTCCTGGGCCGCGTCCTTGGCGGCGAGTACGGCGCCGCGGAGGACGCCGCGGCCGCCCACCGTGCCCGCGCGGACCTCGGTGTGCAGGGGCGACATGCGGGCCGTGTACATGGCCACCCGGCCGGCCAGGGCCTCGCCGCCGGCCCGGCCGACCTCGCCGCCGAGCACGACGCAGCCGGGGTCGAGCACGGCGGCCACCGCGGCCACGCCGACGGCGAGGCGCCGCGCGAGCGCGTCGAGGAAGCCGGCGCCGGCCGGTCCGGCGGCCACGGCCGCACGGACGACGTGTTCGGCGGGCGGGGCGTCCGTACCGCCTTCGGCGGGCGCGGGGGCGAAGCCGTACTCCCCCGCCAGTTCCACGATCGCCGGGGAGGCGGCGAGGGCGTGGAAGCCGCCGTCGCAGCCCGCCGCGGTGGGCAGCGACGGCGGCCCCGGCACAGGCAGGAAGCCGATCTCGCCGGTGCCGCCGGAAGCGCCGCGGCGGAGCCGGCCGTCCAGGAACACCGCGGCGCCCACGCCGTGCCCCAGCCACAGGAGGACGAAGGTGTCGCGGTCCCGGGCCGCGCCGTCCCGGCATTCGGCGATGGCCGCGAGATTGACCTCGTTCTCCAGGAGCAGCGGCGCTTCGAGGCGGTCGCGCAGCCCAGCGACCAGCGCACCGTGCCAGGAGGGCAGCGTTCCGGTGCCGGTCAGCCGGCCGGTGGCGGGGTCGACGAGGCCGGGGGCGCCGACGGCGACGGTGTGCGGACGGACCCCGCCGGCGCGCGCCAGCGCCCGGTCCAGCGCGGCGTACGCGCCGGCCACCGCGTCCTCCGGGGCCGCGCCCTCGGCGACCGGTACGGACTCCTGTGCGCGGACGGTGCCGAGCAGGTCGGCGACGGCGACGGTCACGCCGTGCGTGCGGACGTCGATGCCGGCGAGGTGGGCGCGGTCGGCGACGATGCCGTAGAGCCGGGCGTTGGGGCCGCGGCGGTCGGCGCCCGCCTCGCCGACGACCGCGATCAGCCCGGCGGCCCGCAGCCGGTCGATGAGGTCGGCCACCGTGGGGCGGGACAGCCCGGTCCGCTCCTTAAGCTGATGGGCCGTCAAAGGCCCGTCGGACTCCAGCAGTTGAAGGGCAATACGGTCGTTGATGGCCCGCGCGGTGCGCGGCGACGCGGCACGGGACGCCGTACGGCCGGTGCGCGCGGAGGTGTCAGCCATGGCCGGATCCTTCCAGAGCGCACGCGCCCGCGAATAATCGAAGATTAATAGGCAGGGTCCCTGCTAGTTTGACGGCCATGCCCGCCAACGGTGGTTCCGACCCGTCCGCGCTCTCCCGCCAACTGCGCCGCGCACGCTGGTCGGTGGCGCTGGTCTTCCTCGTACACGGCTCGGTGACCGGCAACTTCGCCACCCGCGTCCCGTGGATCCAGGAGCACACCGGCGTCAGCGCCGGGCAGCTCGGGCTCGCGCTCGCCTTCCCGGCGATCGGCGCGTCCCTCGCGATGCCACTGGCCGGGCGGATCAGCCACCGCTTCGGCGCCCGTACGGCGCTGCGCGGACTGCTCGCCCTGTGGACGCTCGCCCTGACCCTGCCCGCGCTCGCCCCCAATCTGTACGGGCTCTGCGGCGCGCTGCTGATCTACGGCGCCACTGCCGGGATGTCGGACGTCGCGATGAACGCGCTCGGCGTGGAGGTCGAGAACCGGCTGGACAAACCGATCATGTCGGGGCTGCACGGCATGTGGAGCGTGGGCGCGCTGCTGGGCTCGGCGGCCGGTACGGTCGCGGCGCACGCCGCCGTCGACGCCCGCCTCCACCTCTCGCTCGCCGCGGGCGTGCTGACCGTACTGGGCGCGGTCTTCTGCCAGGGCGTACTGGACCTGCGCAGCACCCCGGACGAGCACCCGCCGCCGCGGTTCGCGCTGCCGCCGAAGTCCGCGCTGGTCATCGGCGCGGTCGGGTTCTGCGCGGTGTTCGCCGAGGGCGCGAGCCTGGACTGGTCGGCGGTGTACCTGCGGGACGTGCTGGGCACGTCGGCGGGGCTCGCGGCCGGCTCGACCACCGCGTTCGCCTGCACGATGGCGGCGGCCCGGCTGGCGGGCGACCACGTGGTGGCCCGTTTCGGGGCGGTCCGTACGGTACGGGCGAGCGGCGTGCTGGCCACGGCGGGCGGGCTGCTGATCGTCCTGGCACAGCACCCGGCCATGGCGGTGGCGGGTTTCGCGCTGATCGGACTGGGCATCGCGGTGGTCGTGCCGCTGGCCTTCGCGGCGGCGGGCCGCAGCGGTCCGGCGCCGAGCCAGGCCATCGCGGGCGTCGCGACGATCACGTACACCTCGGGCCTGATCGCCCCCTCCGCGATCGGCTCGATCGCCCAGGCCACCTCGCTGACCGGCTCGTTCATGCTGGTCACGGCGCTGGCGCTGGGGCTGATACTGGGCGCGGGCGTGCTCCGCGTACCGGAGCGCCGCGCGTCGGTCAGCTCGGCGACGTTCGACCTGAAGGGGTCCTGACCCGGCGCCGTGGGCAGCGGCCGAGGGTCAGCTCGCGTCCGGCAGCGCCTCGGGGCGGGCGAGCTTGCGGGCTATCGCGCGGGCCTCGTCGGTCCAGGGCGCGGGCCGCAGGGTCGCGGCGTCGACGCGGACCAGAATGCGGTGCCCCTGCGCGTACGTGGTGGCGCCGTCCGCCGAGCAGACCCGGAAGCCGTAGGTGAGGCTGGTACGGCCCAGCTTCTCGACCCACAGGTGCGCGGCGTAGGTGCCGGGGCGAGTGATCGGCGCCTCGTAGGAGACGCGCATCTCCTTGATGACGTTGGCCATGTCCCCGGCGGTGGCCCAGTCGCCCGTGAAGCCGAAGCCGTGGCCGTGCCAGTAGTCGCCCCAGGCGCGCTCGACGAGCAGCGGGAACCGCGAGTTGTGGAGCATGCCCAGCGCGTCGAGGTCGTCGAAGTGGACCGTCACGGGGACCAGCTCTCCGAAGGGGAGGGTCTCGGCGGTATACGGGGCGGGGGCGCTCACGGTCGTGCTCCTGGTGGTGCGGTCCGGAAGGACGGGTGCGGATGTGTTGCAGTTGCGGTTGCAGTTGCGGCTGCGGTACCGATTCGTTCAAAAGTTGAACCATCTCATCGTAAGCATGTGCTTAGACTGCTTCCGCGCCGGGCCGAGTGACCGAGACCATGCGCCGCCAATCCGCCCGTAGCGGGAGGAAGCGGACTCGACCCGCACTAACATTGGCCGGTCGCCGCCGGTCGGCGACCTGATGACCACTTGACGAGAACGGGAGCATTCATGGGCCTCGGCGTGCGCTGGACCCTCCACGGAGACGGGCGCACCCCGGCGCCGGGAGCCGTGGTGAGGCCCGACGAACGGCTGTCCTGGCCGCGTACCGCGGGCCTCGGCGCGCAGCACGTGGTGGCGATGTTCGGGGCGAGTTTCGTCGCGCCGGTCCTCATGGGCCTGGACCCGAACCTCGCCATCATGATGTCCGGCGTCGCCACGATGATCTTCCTGCTGGCGACCCGCGGCCGGGTGCCCTCCTACTTGGGCTGCAGCCTCTCCTTCGTGGGCGTCGCGGCGGTCATCCGGGCGCAGGGCGGTACGAGTGCCACGGTGACCGGCGCGGTCCTCGTGGTCGGCGCGGCGCTCTTCGCCATCGGGCTCGCCGTCCAGAAGTTCGGCGCGCGGATCATCCACGCAGCGATGCCGCCGGTCGTCACCGGCGCCGTCGTCATGCTGATCGGCTTCAACCTCGCGCCGGTGACTGCGAGCACGTACTGGCCGCAGGACCAGTGGGTGGCGCTGCTGACCATGCTCTTCACCGGGCTCGCCGTGGTCTGTCTGCGCGGCTTCTGGTCGCGCATCGCGATCTTCCTGGGGCTCGTCTTCGGCTACCTGATCTCCTGGGTCTTCGACGCCGTGTTCGGGATGATCCACTCGCAGAGCGCCGCCGGGAAGGTCACCGACCACTGGCGCCTGGACTTCTCGGCCGTCGCCCAGGCCGACTGGGTGGGCCTGCCCTCCTTCCACGGGCCGAGCTTCCAGTGGTCCGCGATCCTGGTCGCGCTGCCGGTGGTGATCGCGCTGGTCGCCGAGAACGCCGGACACGTCAAGGCGGTCGGCGAGATGACCGGCGACCCGCTGGACGACAAGCTCGGCACCGCGATCTCCGCGGACGGCGCCGCCTCGGTGCTCTCCACCGCGCTCGGCGGCCCGCCCAACACCACGTACTCCGAGAACATCGGCGTCATGGCGGCCACCCGCGTCTACTCGACCGCCGCCTACTGGGCCGCCGCCTGCTTCGCCCTCCTCTTCGGGCTCTGCCCGAAGTTCGGCGCGGTGGTCGCCGCGATCCCGGGCGGGGTGCTGGGCGGCATCACGGTCATCCTGTACGGCATGATCGGGCTGCTGGGCGCGCAGATCTGGGTCCACAACAAGGTCGACCTGCGGAACCCGCTGAACCTCGTCCCCGTGGCCGCGGGCGTCATCATCGGCGTCGGCGGCGTCAGCCTGAAGATCTCCGACAACTTCGAGCTCGGCGGCATCGCGCTGGGCACGATCGTCGTCCTCTCCGGCTACCACGTCCTGCGGGCACTGGCCCCGGCACACCTCAAGACGCAGGAACCGCTGCTGGACGAGGGCACTTCGGCTTACGACGAGGAGTCGGGCGAGGAGAAGCCCGGCGGAAACGGCGAGGAGAAGTCCGGGGGCGCGGCTTCGTAGCGCGCTGCGCATACGGGTGCAGCCCCGGAGGCCCCCACCTGGGGGTTACCCAAGCGGGTGGTCGGCGAACCGGACGACGAACCCGGTCGTCGGCCCCGCAGGGGTGTCAGCAGCCGCGCAGCGGTGTCAGCAGCATCTGGCCGACCAGGCCGACGCCCGCGTCCAGCCGCTGCGCGAACTCCTCGCCCACGTCCGGCAGTCCGCGTACGCTCCACAGCACCCGGGCCGCCGCCCACGCGCCGTCCCGGGCCGCCTCCAGGCTCCACGAACCGGCCAGGTGGGTCAGCGGGTCGGCGATGTCCAGCAGGTCGGGGCCCGGCATCAGCCGCTCGCGCACCCGCTCCTCCAGGCCGGTCAGCACCCGCCCCACCCGGTCGAAGTCGGCCTCCAGCGCGGCCGGTTCGCACTCCAGGGCGTGGCAGGTGTCCACCAGGGCGAGCGCGAGATCGTGCCCGATGTGCGCGTTGATCCCGGCCAGCGCGAACTGCAGCGGCTTGACGCCGGGGTGACAGCGGAGCTGGAACAGCGGACGCCAGCAGGCCGGCGGCCGGAGCCCCACCGTGCCGGCGTCCACCGCGCTCAAGTACCGCAGCGCGAACCGCACGTCCAGCTCGGCGGCCGCGTCCGCGTTCCGGAAGCCGCCCGCGCCGATCTGCCGCCCGACCTCCTCGGTGACCTGCAAGTACACCCGGTTGAACACCGCGACGCCGTCGCGCGGGGGCAGTGCCGCGTCCAGCGCGCGCATCCGGGCCACGATCTTCGCCACGCCTGCCGTCGCACCCGTCGGCTGCATCGTCGTCATGCGGTCAGCGTGGCAGGGCCGGGGGCCGGGCAGGGACGGCGCGGTGACGCGTGACCGGATCGGGCTAACGATCAGCGCGCGCCGGGGCCGCGCGCCATTGCGCCCCCTGCGGCCGGAACTCCCACGGGACCGGCGGGCGTTGATCGTTCGTACACCGCCGGCGAACCGGATCCGAAGGAGCACGGACATGGCTGTACGACTCGGGCTGAGCCTCCCGCAGATGCGGCAGTACGACCTCGGGCGTGACGTGCCGGACGTGGCGCGCGCCGCCGAGCAGACCGGTTACGAAAGCCTCTGGGTCTTCGAGCGCGTGCTCTTCCCCGAGCCCGCGACCCAGGGGTTGTACGGCATACCGGGCCTCCCCTGGCCCGACCAGTACCGCTCGGTGGCCGACCCGCTGGTGACGCTGACGCTGGCCGCCGCGGTGACGGAGCGGGCGCGGCTGGGCACGAGCGTGCTGGTCGCCCCGCTGCACGTGCCCTTCCAGCTCGCCCGCAGCCTCGCCTCGCTGGACGCGGCCAGCGGCGGCCGGGTGATCGCCGGACTCGGCACGGGCTGGTCCCTGGACGAGTACGCGGCGGCCGCGGTGGCCCCGTTCGAGCGGCGCGGCAAGGTCCTGGACGAGCTGCTGGACGTGTGCCGGGCCGTGTGGGGCCCGGACCCGGTGGCGTACGAGGGCGAGCTGACGACGATCACCCCGTCCGTGGTCGGCCCCAAGCCGGCCCGGCCGATCCCGGTGCTGCTGCCCGCCACCAGCCCGCGGGCGCTGCGCCGCCTGGTGGACCGCGCGGACGGCTGGATGCCGGTGGGCATGGGCGCCGGGAAGCTGGCCGAGCAGTGGCAGCGGATACAGGACCTGGCCGCGGAGCGCGGCCGCACGGCCCCGCTCCAGAACGTCCTGCGGGTGAACGCTCAGCACACACCCAAGGCGTACGAGGGCCATGACCGCGCCCCTTTCCAGGGCAGCGTCGCGCAGATCGTCGAGGACCTGGCGGCCCACGCCGAGGTCGGCATCGGGGAGATCCTGCTCGACCTGCAGGGCCGGGCCCGGGACGCGGCGGAGCTGAAGGACCTGGCGGCGGAGGTGTACGAAGCGGCGCGGGCGGCGGGGATATGACAGCGGGGGGAGCCGCGCGGCGGCGGCTCCCCCCGTCCCCTCCGTCCCCGAGGCCGGGAGGCCGGTCAGTCCTCCGGCAGTTCGACCGGGGCGATCTCGTCGTACAGGTCGCCGGGGCCCGGGTTGGTGGCGTCCGTGCCGCCGCCGAAGTGGTGCATCACGCCCCACACGGCGTTGAGCGCGGTCTGCACGGCGCCCTCGGCCCAGCCGGCGGTCCAGGAGATGTCATCGCCGGCGAGGAAGATGCCGCGCTTGTCCTCAGGAAGGAGGTCCTGCATGAAGTGCGTGAACAGCCGGCGCTGGTAGCGGTAGTGCCCCGGCAGGTTGGCCTTGAACGCGCCCATGAAGTAGGGCTCGTTCTCCCAGGACACGGTCACGGGGTTGCCGATGATGTGCTTGCGGATGTCGACCTTCGGATAGATCTCCGAGAGCGACTTCAGCATGACCTCCATGCGCTCGTTGGCGTCCAGCGGCAGCCACTTCAGGCTGTCGTCGCACCAGGTGTAGGAGAGGCAGATGACGGCGGGCTCGTCGGGCCCGTTGTCGAGGAGGTAGGTGCCACGGGTCATCCGGTCCGTCAGCGTCATCGACATGACGTCCCGGCCGGTGTCCTCGTCCTTGTCCAGCCAGAACGGCCGGTCGACCGGCACGAAGAGCTTGGAGGACTCCATGTAGTGGGTACGCTCCATCGCCGTCCAGTGGTCGATGGGGAACAGCGCGTCGTCGCACTCGATCTTTGACAACAGCATCCAGGACTGCGCGGTGAAGACGGCCGCCTGGTAGGTGCGGATGTCGCCGGAGGCGTCAGTGACGGTGATCCGGTTGCCGGCGGTGCGGTTCAGCCGGGTCACGGCCGGGCGCGGCGCGCCGTCGTGCAGCGAGGAGAGGGACGTGCCCTGGGCCCAGTGCACGATCTTCTCCGGCTCGCGCTCCCACAGGCGCAGCGGGAGCTGCTGGCTGCCGCCGACGATGCCGCGGTGGTGGTCGTCCGCCTCGGTGTAGACGACGCGGAGGATCTCCAGGATGGAGTTGGGGAAGTCGGTGTCCCAGCCGCCGGTGCCGAAGCCGACCTGGCCGAAGATCTCCCGGTGCCGGAAGGACTTGAAGGCGCTGGAGTCGCAGAGGAAGCCGTAGAAGGTCTGGTTGTCGAGCTTCTCGACGAGCTTGGCCCAGATCTCGCGGATGCGCGGGACGTCGCGCTCGCGGAGGGCCTGGTTCATGTCGGAGAAGTCGGCGCCCTCCTCCAGGCAGGCGTTCCAGGCGTTCATGACCTGGTGGTAGACCTCGGGCAGGTCGTCCACGGTGCGGGCGTAGTGCGACTCGCCCTTGAGGTCGACGACGGTGGAGGGGGTGTCGGGCGCGAGCGGGTTGGGGAACGGCTTGGTCGTAAGCCCGACCAGGTCGATGTAGTGCTGCAGCGCCGTGGAGGACGGCGGGAAGCGCATGGCGCCCATCTCGGCGGTGAGCGAGGAGTCGCAGCCCTCGAAGCCGACGGTGCGCAGCCGGCCGCCGATCTGGTCCGCCTCGTAGACGACGGGCTTGAGGCCCATCTTCATCAGCTCGTAGGCGGTGACGATGCCGGAGAGGCCGCCGCCGATGACCGCGACCTCGGTGCCGTGCTCGGTCGCGGGTATCTGGCCCAGGCCCGCCGGGTGGGCGAGGAAGTCGTCGTACGCGAAGGGGAAGTCCGGTCCGAACATGGTGATCGGCGGCTGCGCGTCGGTGTGCTGGACGGCGGTGGGCACCGTGGACGTCATGGGGGCGAGACTCCTTGCAGAACAGGGCAAAAGCGGCAGGAAGCGGGCAGGCGGGACCGGGCCGGGCGCGGTCCGGCGTGTTGACCGGGAGGTGCCGGCCGGGGTGCGGTGAGGTCAGCTCAGCGAGCCGTAGAGCTCCGGGCGGCGGTCGGCGAGGTAGGTGTTCGCCTCGCGGGAGGCCGCGAGGAAGGCGGGGTCGACATCCCCGTACACCACTTCCTCGCCGCGTCCGGCGCGGGCCCGGACAACTCCGTCGGGCCCGGCCAGCGTGGAGAGTCCGACGAACTCGAACTCCTCCTCGGGACCGGTCCGGTTGACGTACGCGATGTAGAGCTGGCTCTCGAAGGCCCGAACGGGGATCACCGACTCGGCGACGAACTGGTAGGGGTGCATCTGCGCGGTGGGCACCACCAGGAAGTCGGTGCCGGCCAGCGCGTGCGCCCGGACGTTCTCCGGGAACTCCACGTCGTAGCAGATCAGCAGGCCGATCCGGACGCCGTTCAGCTCGGCCTGGACGACGGGCGACGCACCGGGGGTGAACCACTCGCGTTCGAAGCAGCCGAAGAGGTGGGTCTTGCGGTAGTTCGCGAGCCGGGTGCCGTCCGGGCCGATGAGCTGGACGGCGTTGTAGATCGCCGCACCGTCGCGCTCCGGGTAGGCGTAGGCGACGGCGATGCCGTACTCGGCGGCGATCCGGGCCACCTCGTCGGCGCTGTCGCCGTCGGCGGGCTCGGCGAGCCGGGGCACGTCCGCGCCGATCGCGTAGCCGGTCAGGAACATCTCCGAGGTCACCAGCAGCCCGGCACCGGCCGCCGCGGCGTCCGCGGCGGCCCGCTCCAGCGCCTTGAGGTTGTACGCCACGTCGCCGGGCCGTCCCGAACTCTGGAGCAGGGCGGTGCGCAGCGAAGACATGGGACCCCTCGGTTGGTTTGGTGCATACGGCACGGACGGTGCGTACGGGCTTTCGGAAGACGTAAAGACGGTACGGTCCGGGGCGCAAGTGGTACAAGGCTGCACCATTGCGCTTCACGTACCGATTCGTTGCGCCTTCCGAGCCGCTCGCGGCGATTCGTTGCGCTCTCGCCGCGCACCGCGGCGCCGGGCCGCAAGGGCGGTGCGTCAGACCGGGGAGCCGGAGGAGAAGCGCCGCAGGAGGGGCGAGAGCACCAGGACGGACTTGGTCCGTTCGACGAAGTGCTCGCCGGCGATGCGCTCCAGGACGCGCTCGAAATGGCGCATGTCCGAGGCGAAGACCTGCACGATGGCGTCCGCCTCACCGGTCACGGTGGAGGCGGACGCCACCTCGGGGTAGCGCGCGAGGCCACGGTGGATGGCCTCGGGCGAGGTGTTGCGACGGCAGTACAGCTCGACGAAGCCTTCGGTCTCCCAGCCGAGCGCCGCCGGGTCCACCCGTACGGTGAACCCGGTGATGGCGCCCTCGTTGCGCAGCCGGTCCACCCGGCGTTTGACGGCCGGGGCGGAGAGCCCGACCTCCTGACCGATGTCGGCGTAGGAGCGGCGGGCGTCCTCAGCCAGGGCGTGGACGATGCGTTCGTCGAGGTCGTTCAGTCGCACGGGGGGTGGTTCACTTCTCTGCGGTGGCCAATCGGGAGCGGCGCATGCCGTAAGCGAAGTAGAACACGAGACCCGCCACCATCCAGACTCCGAAGACCGTCCACGTGACGGCGTCGAGGCTGCCCATCATCCAGATGCAGAGCAGGAAGCCGATCGCAGGGAAGAGCGGCGACAGCGGCGTGCGGAAGGTGCGCGGCATGTCCGGGCGGGTCTTGCGCAGCACGATGACCGCGATGTTGACCAGCGCGAACGCGAAGAGCGTGCCGATGCTGGTGGCGTCGGCGAGCTGACCGAGCGGCACGGCGGCGGCGAGGATGCCGCAGAAGAGCGAGACGATCACGGTGTTGGCGCGGGGCGCGCCGGTCTTCGGGTGGACCTTGGAGAAGACCTTGGGCACCAGGCCGTCGCGGGACATCGCGAAGAGGATGCGGGTCTGGCCGTAGAGCACGGTCAGCACGACGCTGGCGATGGCGACCACGGCACCGGCCGCGAGCAGCACGGCCCAGAAGCTCTGCCCGGTGACGTCCTTCATGATCCCGGCGAGCGCGGCCTCGGTGCCGGTGAACTCCTTCCAGGGCAGCGCGCCCACGGCGACCGCCGCGACCAGGCAGTACAGCGCCGTGACGATCACCAGCGAGAGCATGATGGCGCGCGGCAGGTCGCGCTGCGGGTTCTTGGCCTCCTCGCCGGCCGTGGAGGCGGCGTCGAAGCCGATGTAGGAGAAGAAGAGCGTGGCGCCGGCGGCGCTGACGCCCGCCATGCCGAGCGGCATGAAGGGGGCGTAGTTCCCGGCGCGGACGCCCATGAAGGCGACGCCGCAGAAGAGCAGCAGCGCGGCGATCTTCACCGCGACCATGATCGCGTTGGCCCGGGCGCTCTCCTTCGCGCCGCCCAGCAGGAAGGCCATCGCGAGCAGCACGACCAGCAGCGCCGGCAGGTTGAAGATGCCGCCGTCACCGGGCGGCGCGGCGATCGCGTCGGGGATGGTGAAGCCGAGCGTGCCGGCCAGCAGCTCGTTGAGGTACTGCCCCCAGCCCACCGCGACCGCGGCCACGGACACGCCGTACTCCAGGATCAGACACCAGCCGCAGATCCAGGCGACCAGCTCGCCGAGCGTGGCGTACGCGTAGGAGTACGACGAGCCGGAGACCGGGATGGTGCCGGCCAGCTCGGCGTAGGACAGCGCCGAGAAGAGCGCCGTGATGCCGGCGATCACGAACGAGATGATGACCGCGGGGCCGGCGTCCGGCACCGCCTCGCCCAGCACCACGAAGATGCCGGTGCCGAGGGTGGCGCCGATGCTGATCATCGTCAGCTGCCACATGCCCAGGGAGCGGCGCAGCGTACCGCCCTCCCCCTGGCCGCCTTCGGCCACCAGGCGTTCGACGGGCTTGCGCCGCATCAGCGTGCCGAGCGGCCCGGGGCGGGACGGAGGCTGCTGCGGCTGGGGGTCGCTGCCCTCGGTGGGAGGGGCTGCGCCGTGGTCCAACACTGGGGTGGCTCCTTTATCGCTGCCGTTCCGGCGGCGGTGACCGGGGCGGCCCGTACGCGGGCAGCATGAAGCAACCCGCACGGGAAACCGCCGAGCGGACGGTCCCCGCCACTCCACGTAACTAACTTGCCTGACCTTAAGGCCCACGTGTGACCTGCCGTAATGCGGGTTCTTTGCGCATGCGCGCATGATCCTTGCGCACGAAGCGTCACGGCGGCCATTTGTTGCGCGCTCGGGGCGTGTTGAGGCCATGGATTCGAAGGAGCGACATTTCGACCGGACGGGGGAGCGCGGCCGGAAGTAATCGATCTCACGCGTCCGCGCGGCCGCGAGGGGCCGCTCCGGCGCCCGGCCCCCCGCCGCTCCGACACCTCGGAGACGCGAACGGGCCCGGCTCCGCACGCAAGACGTGCGGGGCCGGGCCCGTGAGGAAGGAGGGGGAACGCCTACCAGCTGAGGACGAACGCCTACCAGCTGTTGTGCAGCGGCTTGCCCTCGGCGTAGCCGGCCGCGCTCTGCACGCCGACGACGGCCTTCTCGGCGAACTCCGCGAGGTTCGAGGCGCCCGCGTAGGTGCAGGAGGACCGTACGCCCGCGATGATCGAGTCGATCACGTCCTCGACGCCGGGGCGGGCCGGGTCGATGAACATCCGCGAGGTGGAGATGCCCTCCTCGAAGAGGCCCTTGCGGGCCCGGTCGTACGCCGACTCCTCGCTCGTGCGGTTGCGCACCGCGCGCGCCGAGGCCATGCCGAAGCTCTCCTTGTAGAGCCGGCCGTCGGCGGTCTGCTGCAGGTCGCCGGGCGACTCGTACGTACCGGCGAACCACGAGCCGATCATGACGTTGGACGCACCGGCGGCCAGCGCCATGGCAACGTCGCGCGGGTGCCGCACGCCGCCGTCCGCCCAGACGTGCTTGCCGTACTTCTTCGCCTCGGCGGCGCACTCCAGGACGGCGGAGAACTGCGGGCGGCCCACGCCGGTCATCATGCGGGTGGTGCACATGGCGCCCGGGCCGACGCCGACCTTGATGATGTCCGCGCCGGCCTCGATGAGGTCGCGCACACCGTCGGCGGCGACGATGTTGCCCGCGACGATCGGGACCTGCGGGTCCAGCGCCCGGACCGCCTTGACCGCGCTGATCATGGACTCCTGGTGGCCGTGCGCGGTGTCCACGACGAGGGTGTCCACGCCCGCGGCGAGCAGGGCCTTGGCCTTCCCCGCCACGTCGCCGTTGATGCCGACGGCGGCGGCGATGCGCAGCTTGCCGTCGGCGTCGGTCGCCGGGGTGTAGAGCGTGGCGCGCAGGGCGGCCTTGCGGGTGAGGATGCCGACCAGCTGGCCGTCCTTGCCGACCGCGGGGGCGAGCTTGCGGTTGGCGGCGTCGAGCTGGTTGAACGCCTCACGGGGGTCGATGTCGGCGTCCAGGACCAGCAGGTCCTTGGACATGACCTCGGCGACCTGGGTGAAGCGGTCCACGCCGGCCAGGTCGTGCTCGGTGACGACGCCGATGGGGCGGCCGCCCTCGACGACGATGCCCGCGCCGTGCGCCCGCTTGGGCAGCAGGGACAGCGCGTCGGCGACGGTCGCGATCGGCGACAGCACGATCGGGGTGTCGAGGACGAGGTGGCGCCGCTTGACCCAGCCGACGACGTCGGTGACGACGTCGATCGGGATGTCCTGGGGGATGACGACGAGACCGCCGCGGCGGGCGACCGTCTCGGCCATCCGGCGCCCGGCGATCGCGGTCATGTTCGCCACGACCAGCGGGATGGTGGTGCCCGTGCCGTCCGGCGAGGAAAGGTCCACGGCCTGCCGGGAGCCGACCGCGGAGCGGTTCGGCACCATGAACACATCGTCGTACGTCAGGTCGTACGGCGGCTTCGAATCGTTCAGAAATCGCATGCTAACTCTCTCACCTGCGGTTTTGCTTGGGTAGCGGGCGGGGAGTCAGCACCGGTCCGACAGTGGATACAGCTCGGCCAACAGCGGATCAGGCATCAAGCTCCTAGTACATCATCGCTGATCCGGTCAGCCGATGGCGACTATTGAGTGCGGTTCTGTGGATTCACCTGAGCGGCCCTGCCGGCGGCTGTCGCTTCCGCCGAAATTCGGTCCTTACGACGGACGATACGGACCCGGTCATCGCGCGTAGACGGTTCGGCCCCTAACGTTCCGCCATGGCCAAGAAACGAGTTGTTGCAAAGGGCGTTGCGGGCGTGGGCGCCTGCGCCGTCCTGGTCACCACCGGCGCCCTGAGCGCCCAGGGCGCCCAGGAAAGCAAGTGGCAGAAGGTCGGCGACGGGATGACCGGCGGCGTCAGCGGGATGGTCGTGGCCAAGGCCGCGGGCGACCGCCTCGATCTGCTCGTGGCCCGGGACAACAAGGAACCCGGCCAGCCCCGGCTCTCGGCCGTACGGCTGGCGCCCGGCCACGCTCCCGCCGTCCGGGACCTGAAGTGGGCCGGCAGCGAGATACCCAAGGACCTGGAGTCGCTGGACGCGGTGCCCGGGCGGCCCGGCGAGTACACCGCCGTGAGCAGCGGGGACAGCGGAAAGTTCCGCCCGACGGTGTACGACGTGAAGGTGAGCGGCAATACCGCGACCGTCCGCTGGTCGGCACCGCTGCCGGGCACCGAGAAGTACGCGGGCGACGACACGCAGAACTACGAGGCGTTCGCCGTCCACCGGGACCGGGCCACCGAGAAGTACACAGCGGTCTGGGCCACCCGCGGCAGCAACGGCACCGCCTCCCAGGTGCGGAGCGCCGCCTTCGACCCGGCCGCGGCCGCCCCGGACAAGGTCTTCGGGCACGTCAGCGCCCCGGTGGCGTTCCGCGCGCCGTGGCCGGCGCAGGACGAGGTACGGCACATCAGCGACCTGAAGATCGCGCCGGACGGGACCGTGGTGCTCTCCGCGGCCCAGGACCCGAACAAGAACTCCGGCCCGTTCAGCTCCGCGGTGTACGAGGCGGGCCGGCTCACGGCCGACAAGGGACGCCCCGCACTGAAGCTGAGCAAGCCGGAAGAGGTACGCCGCTACACCACAACGGACAACCGCAAGATCGAGGCGGTCGCCCTGCTCCCCGACGGCGATTACGCCCTGTGGGGCACGGACGACGAGGACTTCGGCGGCTCGGTACTGCGGGACCGCCTGTAGACGTCGGTCCGGCGGGGACGGGCCGCCGGCGCGCCGGCACCACGCTCGGCGCGCCGGCCCGTTCTCGTACGGTGTCCGGATGGACCAGCAGCTCTCGATCAAGCAGATATCCGCTGACCGGCTCGACGACCTCGAGCCCCTGTGGAAGGCGCTGCACCGGCATCATGTGTCCGTTGCCGGGCATCTGGAACAGCTCGCGCCTTCGCTGTCCCCCGAGGCGTCGTGGCAGAACCGCAGGGCCAAGTACGCGACCTGGCTCGCCTCCTCGGATGCCTTCGCCCTGGCCGTCGAGGCCGACGACGAACTCGTCGGCTATGCCATGGCCCGCGTCAAGGAACAGCAGCCGGGATCCTGGGAGCGGGGAGCGAGGACCGGTGTCCTGGAAAGCCTTTCCGTACGGGCCGACCAGCGGGGCAGTGGGATCGGGACTCGGCTGTTCGAGGCGGTCCGCGCCGAGTTCGTGGACCGGGGAGCGCGGGAGTTCGAGCTTGCTGTGATCGCCACCAATGCGGATGCCATCCGCTTCTACACCCGGCAGGGACTCCTGCCGTACGTGACGACGCTGGTGGGCCACAGCTAGCCGGTGCCGGTCCCGGCTACGACCTGGCGATCTCTTGCCGGAGTTGCTGGGTGAAGCGGCGGAGGAGGGCCAGGGTCTCGTGGTGCTCGGCCCTGCGGTCGTCCCTGCCTTCGCTGGGGCGGGATTTCCAGACCCGGCGGGCGAGGGCGTTCGCGAGGTCGACGGTCTCGTCGGTGCACAGGAGGTAGAGGGCGGAGCGCGCTTCCTGCATCCGGCCCGCCAGCTCGTTGGCGCCGGCACCGTCGTCGCTCAGCCGTGCGTCCCGGAGGTGGTCGATCAGCTGAGTCACGGCGGTGTTGAAGCCGACTCCGGCCTTGAGCTTCTGCTCGCGGAGCCACATGCGGTCCTGCCGGCGCGCGGTGAACCACGCACCGAAAACGGCCCCTATGAGGCCCAGACCGGCACCAATGGCCACGGACAGAACGTTTTCCACGGTCGGCTCCCCCCGGCACACAGACCACGCCAGGCTAGTCGACCGCCAGGATTCCGGTTCGCCGCGTTACCTGTACGAAACGGGGCCTCGGCAGAATCCCGGTGCATGAAGATCGAACAGGTGGCCTGGGACGACCCGGATGCCGCCGTCCTGCGGGCGCAGCAGCGGGGCGAGATCGCCGAGATCTACCGGACCCCGGACAGTGAGCCCGGGGTCCCGCCCTCGGCGGCGGACATCGCGGCGTTCTTCGTGGCGTACGAGGACGACGGCATACCGGTGGGCTGCGGCGGCCTGCGCGACCTCGGTGACGGCATCGGCGAGATCAAGCGGATGTACGTACTGCCGGACCGGCGCGGCTCGGGCGCCGCGGCCGCCGTGCTGCGGGCCCTGGAGGAGTGGGCGCGCGGCCGGGGCTGGACCCGCCTCCGGCTGGAGACGGGCGACCTGCAGCACGCCGCGGTCCGTTTCTACACGCGCTCCGGATACACCCGGATCCCGAACTTCGGGGCGTACGCGGGCGTGGCGGAATCCCGGTGCTTCGAGCGGGTGCTGTAGGCGCGGGGGCCTGCGTGCGGACCCCCGGCCGCGCCGCCTACGTGCGGGCCCGGGCCGTGCCGCCCGCGTCGCGGGTCAGCAGTACGGCCAGTCCGGTGTCCGTGTCGCGCCAGTGCGCCACCGCGTCGGCGAGGACCGACTCGGCCACCCGCCACTCCTCCGGCTCCGCCGCGGCATAGCCCTGCCAGGCCCGTACGACCAGCAGCCGGCCGCCGTGCTCCGCCGGCCACCAGGAGAGGTCGCCGAGGCAGTCGGCGAGCGCATCCCAGTTCCGCCCGAACCATGACGGCAGCCGCAGCGCCGCCGCGGCCCGCGTCATGAACTCGGCCTTGTCACCGACCCCTTCGAGGTCGAGCACGGTGCCCTGCCAGCCCGCGGTCAGCGCGGCGTCCAGCGCCTCCTGCACGGGCCGGCCGGCGGGCCAGGACAGCACGCCGGGCGGTGTCCGCCCGTCGAGCACCGCGGCCAGCGGCCTGGGCACGACGTCCGGCGCGGGGCCGGGGGCGTCGGCGCATCGGCCGGCACCCGCCTGGCCGGGGACTCCGGGGGAATCTGGCATGCCGCGATGCTGTCACAGCCCCGGCCGCCGCGCCGGACGAACGGCCTCCGTACGGCGGACGCCCGGTGCGGGTGGCGTCAGGAGTCCGGGTCCGCGCGGTCCAGGGCCGGGCGCGGGCCCGGAGCGGACTCCAGGAGGAGGTAGTCGGCCGCTGCGGTGTCCGTGACCAGGCTCGTGACCAGGCCGGACTTCAGGACCGCGCCGATCGCGTGCGCCTTGCGCTGGCCGCCCGCGATGGCGATCACCTCGGGGATGCGGCGCAGCCGGTCGGCCTCGACCGTGATGCAGCGCTCGCCCAGGTCACGGCCGATGCGCCGGCCCTCGGCGTCGAAGAGGTGCGCGGACATCTCGGCGGCGGCACCGAGCGAGGCGTAGTGCTCGCGCTCGTCGTCCGAGAGCATGTCGTACACCGTGGAGATGCCCGGCGCCCAGGAGCCGATGGAGACGCACGCGACGGTGACCTTGTCGAAGTAATCAAACGCCCGGGCGATACCCGTCTGGCCCCGCAGCGCCGCCGCTGTGGCCGAATCCGGCAGCAGCATCGGCGCGTAAATGGGGTGCGCCTCGCCGCCCGAGACGTCGGCGGCGCGACGGACGGCCTCCACCGAACCGCTGTCGGCGGTCCCCGCGTCGTACACACCGGTCAGCTGGACCACCGTGCACGGGGGCAGCCGGTGCAGGGCCGACGCCATGTGGATCGTCGAGCGGCCCCAGGCGATGCCGAGCACGTCGCCCTCGGCGACCAGCTCACCGAGCAGGTCGGCGGCGACATCGCCCAGGTTCTCCGGATCCGGCGCGTCGTCGGAGTCGGCGGCCGACTCCACGACGACGGCGTGCCGCAGGCCGTACCGGGCCCGCAGCGCGTCCGAGCGCTCGGCGTCCAGCTCGGCGGGGACGCGGATCTCGATGCGTACGAGGTCACGCTCGAGTGCCGTCTCCAGCACCCGCGCGACCTTGAAGCGGCTGACGCCGAACTCCTCGGCGATCTGGATCTTGGATTTGCCCTCGAGATAGAACCGGCGGGCCATGGCCGCAGCCTGCACCAGCTCGGCGGGGCCCATCCCGGAATGTGGGCGGCTGGCAACCACGAAAATTCTCCCCTACTGCGCACCTGATCGACTCTGCGGTCATCCTTCCAGAAACCCGAGGTCGCCGTGGGCCATGACCCTTCGGCCCGCGATGAACGCTGCGTGGCCACGAGGTCAATCCCCGCCGCCCCGGGTACGGGCCGCACCTGCGCACGGCCCGGCCGCGTCAGTGCGCGCAGCCCCAGCCCGCCGCCGCGGTCGCGGCGTCGGCCTTCTCCCGCAGCTCACGGACGGCCTTCGCCGGGTCCTCGGCGCCGTACACCGCGGAGCCCGCGACGAAGACGTCGGCGCCCGCCTCGGCGCAGCGCTCGATCGTCTTGTCGGACACGCCGCCGTCCACCTGCAGCCACATCTCCAGACCGTGCTTGGCGATCAGCGCGCGGGTGCGGCGGATCTTCGGAAGCATGATGTCCAGGAACGCCTGCCCCCCGAAGCCCGGCTCAACCGTCATGATCAGCAGCATGTCCAGCTCGGGGAGCAGGTCCTCGTACTGCTCGATGGGCGTGGCGGGCTTCAGCGCCATCGAGGCCCGCGCGCCCTTGGCCCGGATTTCCCGCGCGAGGCGGACCGGCGCGGCCGCGGCCTCGGCGTGGAAGGTGACGGAACCCGCACCGGCCTCGACGTACTGCGGCGCCCAGCGGTCCGGGTCCTCGATCATCAGGTGGCAGTCGAGGGGGGTGTCGGTCGCCTTCCGCAGCGACTCCACGACGGGGACGCCGAGCGTCAGATTGGGCACGAAATGGTTGTCCATGACGTCGACATGGAGCCAGTCCGCGCCCTCGACGGCCTTCGCCTCCTCGGCGAGCCGGGCGAAGTCGGCGGACAGAATGCTGGGGTTGATCAAGGCCATGACTCCAGTATGTCGTGACCGCGCCGACAACCATAAGCGGGTCAGGGGCGCGGGCTCGCCGGGCCCTCCGGCGCGCGCTCCCGGGCGGCGGCGCGGCGGCCGGCCTCGGCGAGCAGCCGCGCGCGGTGTCCGGGGTCCGCGGCCAGCGAGACGCCCGTCCAGGCCATGGCGACGGCGCCGTCCAGGACCGCGCGGTCGGCGCCCTCGGAGGTGCCGGCGGCGGCGAACTCGGGCGTGTGCTGCCGGGCGCCGCCGGTGTCGTAGCCGATCATCGGGTGGATCGTGGGGAGCAGGTGCGAGACGTTGCCCATGTCGGTGGAGCCGGTGCGCTCCGGCGCGCGCCCGACGGTACGCCCGAGGGCCTCGGCGGCGCCCGCGTACAGCTCGGCGACGGTGGTGTCCTGGCGCAGGTCGGCGAAGTCGTGCCCGTGCGGCTCCATGCGCAGTTCCGTGCCGGTCGCCAGCGCGCCCGCCTCGAAGCAGGCCCGTACCCGTTCCTGGAGGACGCGCAGCGACTCCATGGTGGGCGAGCGCACTTCGTACCGGGCGGCGGTCCGGGCGGGGATGACGTTGGCGGCCTGGCCGCCGTCCGTGATGATGCCGTGCACGACGCTCTCCGGGGGCAGCTGCTGGCGCAGCAGGCCGAGCCCGGTCTGGGCCACGGTGAGCGCGTCCAGGGCGTTGCGGCCCTCCCAGGGAGCGGCGGCGGCGTGCGCCGGGCGTCCGGTGTAGGTGATGTTCCAGGAGCCGATGGCCAGCGAGCCGTTGCCCACGGTGTCGGCGTCGTTCGCGTGCACCATCATCGCGACGGCCACGTCGTCGAAGAGCCCGTCCTCGATCATGTACACCTTGCCGCCGCCGTCCTCCTCCGCCGGGGTGCCGAGCAGCTTGACGGTGATACCGAGGTCGTCGGCGACCTCGCCGAGCGCCAGGGCCGCGCCGAGCGCCGCCGCGCCGTTGACGTTGTGCCCGCAGGCGTGGCCTATTCCCGGCAGCGCGTCGTACTCCGCGCACAGGCCGACGACCAGCTCGCCGCTGCCGCGGACCGCGGTGAACGCGGTGGGCAGCCCGGCCACGCCGCGCTCGACGGTGAATCCGGCGCGCTCGGCGAGCCCGGCCAGCGCGGCCGCCGAACGGTGCTCCTCGAAGGACAGCTCGGGGTCGGCGTGCAGCTGGTGGCTGAGGCCGAGCAGCTCCTGCCGCCAGGACTCGGCGGCGTCGCGCGCGGGGCGGTGGTGGGCGGTGAGCTTCACCGGTGGGCTCCTTCGGGGACGGTGGCGCAG